>JAAZAH010000023.1 GCA_012514415.1 Sandaracinaceae bacterium | reverse complement strand
CGCCGCAGCCTTCGCTGCACGCAACTCGTTTTGGAATGCGGGCCAAGTCTGCGTGAGCACGGAGCGCATCTTCATCCATCGCGATCGCGCCGAATCGTTCATCGAGAAGCTTGTCGGTCACGCCGAAAAGATCGCTGTGGGTGACCCCCTCGAAGAGGGAGTGCGACTCGGACCGATGGTCAATATTGCACAGAAGAAGCGCGTTCACAGGGAGGTCGAGGAAGCGATACGCGCAGGCGCCATGCTTCAGTATCGGGGCACGCGCGAAGATGGCGCTTTCCTTGGGCCCATTGTCCTCGGCGGTCTTGAACCGAATATGCCCATCGCCGTCGAGGAGACTTTTGGACCCGTCGCGGGCGTGGTTCCAACCGAAAGCGATGAAGAGTCGATCCGTCTTGCCAACGATTCTCGCTTCGGATTGGGCGCGGTGGTCTTCGGATCCCCCGAGCGTGCGCGTGCCGTGGCGAGGAGACTTCGCGCGGGAATGGTCGGCATCAACCAAGGCATTTACGGCGCGGGCAATACGCCATGGGTCGGAGCAAGGGAGTCGGGCTATGGCTTCCACAGCGGACGCGATGGGCATCGCCAGTTCGCGCAGATCCGCGTGATCCACGAGACGATTCAATGAAGATCCACGACGCGCAATTCCTACTCTCGACGACGAACCTTGCGGAGCTCCCCCCACCCGCGTACGCAGAGATCGCCTTTGCCGGGCGCTCGAATGTCGGCAAGTCGAGCCTCATCAACAGCCTTGCCCAACGAAAAAAACTCGTCCGCACGAGCAATAAGCCGGGGGCGACACGCGGGATTAATTTCTTTCGCCTCACCCTTGAGGGTGGCGCGATGCTCGATCTCGTCGATCTGCCGGGTTACGGCTATGCACAGCGGAGCAAGAAGGAGCGACGCTCTTGGGGACCGCTCATCGAGAGCTTTTTAAGCACGCGGCCGGGGCTAAGGGCGGTCGTGCCCATCATCGACGTACGGCGCGGCATCGAAGAGGACGATCTCGATCTCATCGATTACCTCGAATCGATCGATCTCGGAATCTATCTCGTCGCGACCAAGATCGATAAGATACCCCGTCATCAACGAAAGCTTCGCGTCGAAGCGCTTCGAAAAGAAGCCGGGCGGAGGGTCTTCCCTTACAGCTCGGAAACCGGCGAAGGAAGGGAAGCGCTCTTTCGAAGTCTTCTCCGCGCCGCGTCGATCGAGCTTCCAAGAGACCCCGAGAGCGCCGGGAGCGCGGCGGAGGGTTAGGCGCCGCTCATTGAGTCGCGAGCAGAGGCGGCGTTCCCGGATACCAAGGATGGAAGGGGGCGCGATCTTGGCATCGCGGCCGATTCGCCGGCGAGCAATAGATCCGCACGTGGAAGTGGTTGCCGTGCGGATGGCCGTGCGAGGGCTGCATCAAGACGGTGCGTGCGCGCCTCATCACGGTCGGTGAGGCGCCACGGCGCATCCCTTCGTTCAAGAGGCGGGTCTTGAGTGCATTCGAGACAAAAATATACTGAACGCGAGCATCTCCATCGGTGATCAGCCGCTGCACAAGCTCCCAATTGCGCCGATCGTCAAAGCGGAGCATTTGGTTCGGAGGTCGCCCGATGCCGTTGCGATCGAATTCGGCGAATGCCCAAGGATCATACGGCCGCCCCGAAGCGTCGGTCATGTAAAAGGCGAGATCGACATCGCGCCCGCTTTGATGGCTGTGATGGCCAGCGATGCGTCCGCCGCGCTCTTTTGAGAGCTCGCCGACGGAGAGGCGCGCTCCGGGCACGCGCTGGGCGACGCGATACGCCGCGCGATGGATGAGCTGGACAAGCTCCCACGTCCCATAGAAATGCCCTCCGAGACGAGCGTATTCGGGTGTATAGCGGACAAAGGGAGTCTCGCGGAGGAGGACACCGTTCTCGAGGCGTCCATCAAAAGCGTAGCCGATGGAGCGGCTCCTTTTGGGAAGATCGGGCACTCCGGGCACCGTCCCTCGGCTCGCACTTACGGCGGTCGCTGAAAGCAGCGTAACCATGAAAATGAAGACGACGTTGCGCACCATCGATCCGTCCACGGACGA
This sequence comes from Sandaracinaceae bacterium, assembly GCA_012514415.1. Classification (GTDB taxonomy): domain Bacteria; phylum Myxococcota_A; class Polyangia; order Polyangiales; family Houyiibacteriaceae; genus JAAYBZ01. The sequence goes on along the minus strand of JAAZAH010000023.1, from coordinate 6,823 downwards.
GCCCTACAAAATGACGGTGCATCCTGACAAATTTTCGGCGATCCTGCGGAGGAGATGAACCAGGAAAAAGGCCGGCGCGCATGCCGATCGATCTTTGTTGCGCTCGCTCGCGCGTCCTTGATTTCTGCGTCGTTCGGTTTGTGGCTCGGCTTGATGCTCGTCTCCTGTACCGAACATGGCACATCGATCGACGAGGCATCCGAGCGGAGCGCGAAGACCGCGGGTGAAGAGCGCGCCGAAAGCAAAGAGCCGCCAAAAAACTTTGGTGAGCTTCTTGGCGAGCTCGGACGCTCGAGCTCAACCGCACCCCCAAACACAAACCAAAACGCTTCGGAGACGCGCCCCGAGACGAATGCGTCGAGCGCCCGTAGCGCGAAGCACACGCCTCTTTTCGTGATGGACGGCGAACTCACCCTGCTCGCCGCCGAGCCCTTCGTCGTCATCCGGCCCATGCCGCCAGCCGAAGAGGCAATCGAAGCGCGAATTCGACAGAGCGCAGCCGGCCTCCGCATCCTCTCTCCATTCGGTGTCATCGGCGAAGGACCGGTGATGGTGGCGACGCTCACCCGCATTGAACGCCCGTTTCGGCGCGCATTCCTTATCGGTCTCGATCCCACGGGCGCGATCCATTTCCTTGAAAAGCGCGTCAGCGTCGAGGAGCTAGGCGAAACGCTCCGAGACGAACGCCTCGGACGAAACGAACTCGTCCTTCTCACGGCCGCACCCGAAACGCCGATTCGATCCGTCGGCGAAGTCGCCATTCTCCTTGAGGAGCGCTTCGATGCGCAGCTCGCTCTCGGTGCCCTCCTCCCGCAAGATGTGCGCTATATCCGAAAGGATCCTCCGTCCGGCGCGTCCTTCCGGTGCGATAAAAATCCCTCCATCGAGCGCCGTGGGCCGGCCGGGGAGCTGAGCACATCGGCGCTTCGCGCTCCGACCGAGGCGCTCCATCGCGCGATCCGACAATGCGTCTCTCGCGTGCCGCCAACTTGGCTCGATGAGAACCGGACGAGCCGCCTACGGCTCCGAGTCGACGCCTCGGGGAGGATCGCCGCCGCTTGCCTCGACCCCCCGGACGCCCTCTCCGAACCGCAAGCTGCGGCCGAATTCGATGAACTCGAAGCCTTCGGAGAGTGCGTCGTTCAGGAGATCCGTCCCGTCCGTTTTCCGGCTCCGGATCCAAGCGGCGATCTTCTCTTTAGCCTCCTGATACGCTTTGAGTCGCAGTGAGCCGATGCGCGAAATCTGCCGAGCACTTAGACCGTCGGCGCGGTGGGAGGGGCCTCGAGCGAGGGGGGCTCGGACTTTTTACTCCCCCGGCCGCGCATGGCGAAGATGACCCCGAGGATAAGGCCCGAGCTTGCGCCGACTCCCATGCCGTAGAGCTGATAGCGGATGAGCGCGCTCGTCGCGTCGATCACCGTTTGTTTGCACGGACGATCCGTCAACATGTCCTGCGTGAAGCCGCAGAGCGAAGTCTCAAGCCAGAGCGGACCGAAGTACGAAGCGACGAAGATGCCGAGCAGCATGAAGACCAAGACGAAAATGAGGATGGGACGGAGGAAGGCGGTCATAGCAATCCTGATAAGCCGTGGGACGAACGAGGGCTCGTCGATTCACTCGAGCTTGTCCGAAGGCCCAAGAGAGCTCAACGAAAAAGCCCGCCCAATCCACGCATCCGCTGGCCGCCGTCACAAGAGCGTTCTCCCGGCCCGCGTGCAGCTCGGCGCGTCTTTTCGCGCACCGGGGGCGCTTTCGCAAGCGCTCGCGACCGATGCGCCCTCAATCGAAAGACGGAGGGTTCAACTGAAAATCGGGCGGCGGGATCCCGAGCGAAGGATCGAGCCGAAGTTCGAGGCTCGCCGGCCCCGTCTCCTCGTCCCCATCATCCGAATCTCGACCTCGGGTAGAGCTTGCGTCCTCTTTAAGCGCTGAATCCTCGAGCTCATCGTCGATGGGAGGAAGGAGTGCCGCGCTACCGAAGACCGCGGCGATCTCCTGTCGAAGCACTTCGCGCTGCTCGGGCGGACTGAGCCTGAGAACGGCCTGAACCGAACGCCGAAGATCGCTGTATCGATGCGTCGCTTGAAAAATCGGTAGCGCTGCGAGGTGCGTCTGAGCGTCGTCGGGATGCGCCGCGATCTGCTCGCGTACCCTCCGAAGTGCCTCGGTTGGTCTTCCCTCCATCAGATCCAGCTGAGCAAAGAGGATGGGCAGAGAGGGAAGCGTCGGGTCAAGGGTCTCTGCTCGCTCGAGCGCGCGCCGAGCCGCGTAGGGCTGCTCCATGCTGAGATCGATCGCGGCGCGCGTCACATACGCGGGTGCGAGCTCAGGATCTTCGCGGAGCGCTTCGGAGATGATCTGATCGGCTGCGCGAAGATCGCCCATGCTCATCCTGAATCCCGCGAGGATGTTCTTTCGCGCGGGGTCGGCGCCAAGGCTGAGCGCCGCTTGAAGTTCGCGCTCTCCATCATCGATCTCACCGGCGCTGATGAGGATCGTCCCTTCGATGGCTCGGATCGAAGGCGATTTTGGATCGAGCTCTCGTGCCCGCCGCGTCGCTCGGATCCCTTCCCCGATTTCGCCGCCTTGCGTGAGTTCGATAAACGCCTTCACCGCGATCGCCGCGCCGAGCGCCTCGCGATCGTCGAGAACGCGCACACGGGTCGCCTCTTTTCCGCCACCCAGCCCAAAGACATCGTGACGCTCGCCCTCGATCTCGATCAGATAATAGCCGAGCCTCCCCGATGGATCGGGTGAGCGCAGCCCCTCGAACTCGAGCACCTCGACAATCTTGGCGTGGAGCCTCCCCCCAGCGCGCGAACGCGTCATCGCGGCCGCAAGCGCGGCCACCTCGAGTGGATAGGCTCTCCGGTTGCCGTTGTCGATCGCCTGAAGAAGCTCGCTCGGAAGACGAAACGATTGCTCACGCGGATCCGCCCACTCAAAGGGCTCGGAAAAGAGCGCGAGTCCCTCATGCTTTCTCACGGCGGCGGTGATCTCATCGGTCGCAGCCAAAAGTCGCGCGAGATCTTCCTGCCCGCTACCGACAGCGTACTCCTCAAGCTCGCCCAGACTGGCTCCCGGGATCGGGAAGATGACGTAGAGGGCAAGGAAGTAGAGGCCAATGAGCGCTAAGGCCGCGATGGAGCCGATGGTGAGTTTCCGCATGGTTGCCTCGAAGCCCCCAAGGCCCACGCCAACGGCGAATGCCAAAGCTCGATGAAACGGCGATGAAAAGGGCGCGTTTCGTCAAGCTTACCACGCCACGAGCTTCCGCGTCGTGGTGGGCCGATGACGTGACGAGGGGCGCCGGATACTCTAGCAGCGCGCCCCGCAAAACGCATCCACTCCCGCGCCTCGCCACGCGCCGCTTTCTCCGGGCCCAATTTATGACAAGCTGAACGCGTGAGCGAAGCGCTGGATTGCCTTGAATGTGGAGTTTGCTGCCGAACAGGCCGCGACGGCACCATCTTGATCCCCGAGAGCGATCTCATCCGCTGGCGAGCCATCGGGAGGGAGGATCTCGCCCAGGCCATCCAGCCCGGACATTTCGGCGAGGTTGCATTCGCGACGCGCGAAGACGGGAGCTGCGTCCACCTCGGCACCCCCGAATCCGAAAACGCTTGCTCGATCTACGAGATCCGCGGCACGACCTGCCGCGAGTTTGAGCGCGGCAGTCCCCAATGCCGAGAGTTCCGTCGCGACTTCGGCCTTGAATGATCACGGATAAGGCGCGCCCGAACATGCACGCGGCTCGCTGAACCGGGCACATCGATGGGCGCGCTGTTCTCGGCTCTCATTCCTCGTCGACTGAGAAAAGCGAATCGACGTCGCTCTTCGTGAGGCCCTTGAGCGGGCTGCCCTCCGTGCTGAGGACCGTCGAAACAAGCGCGCGCTTCTTCTCTGAGAGCCTGAGGATCTTCTCCTCGACGGTCCCCTTGGCAATGAGTCGATAGACCGTAACGACCCTCGTCTGACCAATTCGGTGCGCACGGTCGGTCGCCTGATCCTCGACGGCCGGATTCCACCACGGATCGAAATGCACCACGGTATCGGCGCCCGTGAGGTTGAGCCCCGTCCCTCCGGCCTTGAGCGAAATCAGGAAAACCGGAATCGACTCATCGTTATTGAAGCGCTCGACCCGCTCGAGCCGATCCTTCGTCGAGCCGTCGAGGTATTCGTAAGGCACGCCATCCTCGTCGAGCACATCGCGGATCAGCTGGAGCATCTCGACGAACTGACTGAAGACGAGGACGCGATGCCCGCCCTCGATACTCGCCTCGATGATCTCGCGGAGCGCGCCCAGTTTTCCGCTCTGGTCGGCGTCGAACTCGCGGTCCGGGAGCTTCATCAGGCGGGGATCGCAGGCGACCTGACGGAGCCTCGTAAGCGCCGCGAGGATTTTGATCTGCGATTTGCTCACGCCCTGCTTTTCGACATCGCTCATCACGCTCTTGCGAACCTCGCTGAGGATCTGCTGGTAGAGGATGGCCTGCTCCTCGCCGAGCGGAACGATGATCTCCTGTTCGATCTTCTCCGGGAGGTCGGCCGCGACGTCTTGCTTGAGGCGCCGAAGGATAAAGGGCTGGATGATTTTTCGGAGCTTCTCGGCGGCTTCCTCATCACCGCGATCGATCGCCCGCGCATACGTCTCTTCGAAGCTCTTGAGCCCGCCCAGCAGTCCGGGAGAGACGAAATCGAAGATGCTCCAGATCTCGCTCAGGCGGTTCTCGATCGGCGTTCCCGTCAGGGCGAGCCGACGGTCGGCTTTGAGCCGCTTCGCCGCGCGCGCGGTCTGGCTGAGCGGATTCTTAATGTGCTGCGCCTCATCGAGGATGGCGTAGCCGAGATCGAGCTCGGCAAGGAGCTCCTCATCGCGCCGAAGCAGCGCATAGCTCGTCACCATCACGTCGGCGTCATTGAGCTCGTCACGGAAATCAAAGCGATTCGAGCCCTGCCACGCGACCGCCTTCATGGAAGGCGCGAACTTCTCGATCTCGCGGATCCAGTTGGGCACGACCGACGTCGGCGCGACAACGAGATGGAGGCGCTTCTTCTTGCTCTTGCTCTTCGCCCAGAGAAGAAGCGCGATCGTCTGAAGCGTCTTTCCGAGACCCATATCGTCGGCCAAGATTCCACCTGAGCCGAGACCGTGGATGAAGACGAGCCAGTTAAAGCCCGCCTTCTGATAGGGCCGGAGCGTCGCCTTGAGCGCCCTCGGTTTCGGCACGTCCGGAATCTCACCCACATCGTCGAGCGTCTCGAAGAGCGTCTTTGCCGCCGTGGTGATCTTCTTATTGTCGACCAACTCGAGGAGCTCATTCACACGCCCGACTTGTGAAAGCGGGAGCTTCGAATCCTTCCCGCCGCCCCCGCTCGTCATCATGAGCTCGGTGAGGCGCGAGAGGATGCCGTTCACCTCCTTCGGATCGACCGGCGCGTAGCTTCCATCTTCAAGCTTCACGATGCGCCGCCCCTGTTCGAGGCAGGCTCGGAGTTCATCTTCGGAGACGACCTTCCCGCCCGAGCTGAAGACCATGTCGAGGCTAAGCCAATCGACGCCGCTCGAGACGCGCGCCTGTGCGGAGACGCTCTCCTTGCGGATCTTGACATCGACAAGATCGTCCGGCACGCGTTTGATCCACTCCTTGGGCAGGGAGGCGATCCCCGACGTCCAGAACTCGATCGCTTCCTCGCCTTCGAGATGGAGCGCTTCCCCCGGTTCATCGGGCTTAAAGCCGTGTCCGAGCATCTCTTGGAGGGCGATCAGCTCCTTCCCTACATCGCGACGGACGATCTGCGGCCTCCCACCGGCGCGCGTCGGCTCATCAAAAGCAAGCGGCGCGGCGAGCCCCTTCGTCGGGATCTCGAACTGATGCTCACGATAATGCGCGCTAAGTCGGGCTTCGATGGTGACAATATCGCCGTTCAATCGCAGCTCGATCTGCGGATCGGCGTCAACCAGATCCGCGATCTGCGAAAGATCCGGAAGGTCAGCTCCAAGCGAATTTGCAACGCGCGGGACGATATCGGTGAGGAGCTCCGGGAGGTCGTCGTATGGATAGACGATGGCCGGGGTGCGATGAAGACGCTGGAGCCACGCGGGCGTGACGGCATCGGCGATGGGCCGCGCGACCCCTTCGGTCGTATCGACGTGATAGCCGGGATTTCCCTCGAACCACGCACCGCTCGAAAGCGAAAAGCGTCGGCCATTGCTTTCGAGGACAAAGAAGACCCGCACCTTCACCGAACCGGAGCTTGCGCGCTCGAGCTCGAGATAGGGACGAATCGGCTCGTCGGTGATCCGTAGCTCCATCGAGGCGGGCTCGATGACGACCCGTTTGTCTCGAAGCAGCTCGAAGAGCTCGGCCGCATCCTCACCCCGGAGCTCGGCCGTCGCCGGCTGCCCGCGCGAAGCGTTCCGCGCGAGATGCCGGAAGAGCGAGCGGTCGTCCGCATCCACCATATTGAACGCCGCGAGGGCAGCCTCGATGGGAGCGGCATTTCGTGTGCCCGCCACAACGGGCGTCACCGTCACAGAAGAGGGGCGAATGTTGATCCGATATTCGAACTCACACGGTTTCGACAGCGCATCCGGGGGGAGCCAAGCGTCGACGGGCCCGCGGGAGACGGCCTCGATGGGCTCGCCGGCAATCCGTTCAAGCGCGAGCTCCCTTCCGCGACGCCGCTTCCCTCGACGCCTCGTCCCCCCGACAGAGACGGTCCCTGCAACGTGTACAGGCTCGGGCTTTGCCTGCGCCTTCTTTGTTTTCTTCGCCGCGGCGGCCTTTTGCCCGCCGCGCCCACTTTCGGCGGCCTG
>JAAZAH010000247.1 GCA_012514415.1 Sandaracinaceae bacterium | reverse complement strand
CCGGCTGACCCGGCTTCTTACGCTCCTTCTTACGCGCATCACGCGTGAGAAGCCCCGCTCGCTTCAGCGTCGCCTTGAGGTTCTCATCGAGCTCGACGAGCGCGCGCGCGATCCCATGGCGCACGGCCTCGGCCTGCGCCGCGGAGCCGCCACCTGCCACATTCACCTCGACGTCAAACTGTCCGGTCTTCGACACGGCCTCGAAGGGCTGCGCGATGATCATACGGAGCACGTCGTTCGGGAAATAGTCCTCAAAAGCGCGACCGTTCACCGTCGTCACGCCGGAGCCGGGCTTCAGGAAAACACGCGCAACAGCCGTCTTGCGCTTGCCTGTACCGTAATAGCGGCCGTGGATAACTTTGGAGTGAGCCATATCGATTTACTCAGATGGAAAGGGGCTGGGGCTTTTGCGCCGCGTGGGGATGCGAAGCGCCGCCGTAGACCTTGAGCTTTTTGCCCATGGCGCGGCCAAGGCTGTTCTTGGGGAGCATCCCGCGGACGGCCCGCTCGATGGCGAGCTCGGGACGACGCGCGAGAAGATGCCCCGCCGTCTCCTGCCGGAGACCGCCGGGATAACCCGAGTGAGTGTAGTAGATCTTATCACGCGACTTATTGCCCGTCAGGCCGACCTGCGCCGCGTTGACGACGATGACTAAATCGCCGGTATCCGCATGCGGAGTGTAGGTCGGACGGTGCTTGCCGCGGAGGATCTTCGCCACCTCAGATGCGAGGCGGCCGAGGGGGATGCCCGCGGCGTCGATGACGAACCACTGACGGTCGATTTCGCTGCTTTTTGCGCTCTTCGTGATGCCCATGACGCTATTCTTCCCGGCTCAAGCCAAGGGGCGGGTGAGATAGCCGCTACGCCGCCGAGTGTCAAGGAAAGCCAGCCCCGAGGGGGGCTTTTCTTGTTCCGGATCCAAGCTCCGGATTTCGGCTCCGGTACGAATCTGGCCGGAACCGAGATTAATCTTTATAGGATGCGGGACCTCCAAAAGCCCCGTAGAGATTAGGAGCCTAACACGAATTGGCGATGGGAAAAGGCGGAACCCTCTCCGGATTTGAGGTTTTTTTCGACTCTGAGCGACGAAAATGGCTGAAAGCGAAGTTGAAAATGAAGCGGTCCCGAGCGGGCCGCATCGGCCGAGCCGGCTCCTCGCCTGGATCTACCGGCGCTTTTTTTCGCATATCAAGGTCGATCCGGACTATCGGCGCGGCATCGAAGAGGCAGCGAAAGAGGGCACGGTCGTCTATGTGATGCGGGCGATCTCGATCCTCGATTTCCTCTGTCTCGACTTTTTGCTCAAAAAGTTCGGCCTGCCCCTCGTACATTTCGTCAACGATCTCGGGCTTGGCATCCTCGAACCCTTCGGCAAGGGCGGGCGAAGGCTGCGATTTCGGCGGCAGATTCCCGAGGAAGAGGCGATCGCCAAGACGGTCGAGAGCGGCCATAGCGCGCTCATTTTCCTAAGGCGCCGCCCCAAGTTCGGTGAAACGGGCCGCGAAAAGAGCAAGCCGCCCTCCGATCTCATCCGCGAGCTCGTTCGCATCCAGCGCAAACGTGAGGAGCCGATTTTCCTTATCCCGAGCGTCTTTCTATGGACCGAGAGCGCGCCGAATGCGCAGCGCGGCATCACCGATCTCTTTTTCGGTCCGGTCGAGTGGCCGGGGCGCATCCGGCGCTTCTTTCAGTTCATCTTCAACTATCAAAACGCGCAGATTCGCCGCTCCGAGCCTTTCAATCTAAAGCGCTTCATCGAAGAGTTCGAGACCGAAGACGACACCGTCATTGCCGATCGCGTGGCGTTCGCTCTCCTTCGCAAGATCGAGAGGGAGCGCTCCATCGTGCTGGGCCCGACCAAGAAGACGCCGGGTCGCCTCAAAGAGGAGCTTCTCCGAAGCCCTCGCGTCCGAAAGCATATCGAAGCCGAAGCGAAGGCGACGGGCCGCTCGATTGCGCGGGTCGAGCGCCAGGCGGCCAAGATCATCGATCGCCTCGCGGCCAAGCAGACCTCTACGGTCATCCGCTATTTCTCCTTTTTTCTCGAGTGGTTTTTCCACCGCATCTACGACGGCATCGTCGTCGATAAGGAAGGCATCGAACGCATCCGCGACGCAGCCCGTGAAGGCGCCGTCATCTACCTCCCGAGCCATAAGAGCCATATCGACTATCTGGTCCTCTCGTATGTGCTCTACCGGCATTCGATGATGCCCCCGCTCATCGCGGCAGGAGAGAACCTGAGCTTTTTCCCGGCCGGGCCCATCCTGCGCCGAGGGGGGGCGTTCTTTATCCGCCGAAGCTTCAAAGGGCAGACGCTTTACCCGGTCATCGTGGACGCCTACATGCGAAAGCTCATCCTCGAGGGCTACGGAATTGAGTTTTTCCTCGAAGGCGGGCGTTCGCGCTCGGGAAAACTCCTCGCGCCGAAATTTGGGCTCCTCTCGATGGTCGTCGATGCCGCGCTCATGCTCCGCGGCAAGAAAGTGAGCTTCGTCCCGATCAGCATCGGCTACGAGCGCATCATCGAGGAGCAGAGCTATGTGCGTGAGCTGTCGGGCGGCGAAAAGCAGAAGGAAAATGTCGGCGGCCTTCTTAAGTCCACGACCATCCTCCGATCGCGTTATGGCCGGCTCTTTGTGCAGTTTGGCGAAGTGATGAGCTTTGACGATCTCTTTGAAGAGGCGAAGCGGCGCCAAGATGAGGAAGCCGCGCGGCGCGGCGAAAGCGCGAAGATGCGCGGTGCGCCGGCCGGAGCGATGCCGAGTGGATCGGAAAGCGCGGGGCCCGAAGAGGCAAAGGCTTCGACCGGGGCCGCGGAAGAGGAAGAGGATAAGAATGAGGACGAGAATATGCTCGGCGGACTCACGCTTGAGGCCCGGCGCGCGCTCGTCCAGCGCATCGCCCACCGAGTCACCTACGAGATAAACTCCGTCACCGTCGTCACGCCCGCGGCGCTCGTCGCCTCTTCGCTTTTTGCGCATCGAAGGCGCGGAATGCGGCGTTCGGAGCTCGAGCAGATGTGCGCACGCCTCCTCCTCAAGCTCGAACGCCAAGGCGCGCGCATCGCGACAACGATCGCACGTGTCGATGGCTCGCTCCGCACCGAGATGATCGATGAAGCGCTCGAGCTTTTCCTCGACGCAAAACTCATCCAGCGTCACCAAGCCGGAGAGGAGGCGATCTACTCGATCCAAGACGAGCGACGTCTCGCGCTCGAGTACTACAAAAACAACCTGATCCACTTCTTTGTGCCGAGCGCTTTGGTATCGGCCGCGCTGCGCGTGGGCGGAAAGGCCAGCACCTCGCTCGAGACGCTTCGCGCGCGCGTCCAAGAACTCAGCCGCGTCTTCAAATACGAGTTCATGTACCGGGTCGATGCGAGCTTCGATGAGATCTTCGAGGAGGCACTCGAGCGGCTTCGATTGGACGGCGCCATCGAGATCACAGGCGATCGCGTCGAGATCACGACCGGTACCGAGGGTGCGATGATCGCGGTCTACGCCCATATGTTGAGCGCGTATTTCGAAGCCTACCTCCTCGCGCTTCGAGCGACCGCCCTCCTTCTCGAGGAGCCGATGAACCGAAAGGAGTGGTTCAAACGCGCGCTGCAGCTCGGGCAGCGGATGTATCTCTCAGGCGAGATCGTCCACCGCGAGGCGCTCTCACAGCTCAAGCTCGAACCGGCGCTGAAGACGCTCCGCGATTACGGGCTCGTACGCTTTGACCATGGCGATCCGATCTCGATCGGCGAATCGGTCAAGGGGCGCGAAGATATCTATGAATACGAGGCGCGGCTCGCGCCTTATATGCGGACGTAGGCGGGCAGCCCGAAGCCGAGCCGAACGCCTTATCGACTCGAACCAAGCCGATGCGCATCGCCCAGACGATGGAAGGTTGAAGAGCCATTGAAGCGCCGTCACAAGGAAGCGGATCTCGGCGGACTCCTTGAGAGACTTCTTGCCGACAGTGATCTCGAGGCGCGACTCGATCACGATCCCCTCGGCCTCGTCCGCCCCTACGAAAGTCGCGACGATCGCGAAGTCGCTGGGCTCATCGCCGCCCTCCTCGCCTTTGGCTCAGTGAGCGTGATTCGCCGCAACGTTCGACGCGTTCTCGATGTGCTCGGCGAGCGCCCCGCGGAGGGGCTCGATGCGCTCGATTCGAGGACCATTCGGAGACGACTTCGCGGGTTTCGACATCGGGTCTACGGTGAGCGCGAGGTGGGGGATCTCCTCTTGAACGCACGGCGCCTTCGAGCGCGGAACGGCTCCTTGGGCGAGGCACTTGGTGAGGCCATCGACGCACATGACGGCGAGCTGCTCGACGGCCTCGCGGTGTTCGCCGATTCGCTCCGCGGTCGAAATCCAAGCCGCGCGATGGCGCATCTCGTCCCCGATCCGCGCGCCGGAAGCGCCTGCAAACGGCTCTTCTTATACCTCCGATGGATGGTTCGGCCCGACGATGGGATCGACCTCGGCGTATTTCAGGGGATCGATCCTTCGAAGCTCCTGATTCCCGTCGATACACACATTCATCGCATCTGTCGGAACCTCGGGCTCACCACGTATAAAACGGCGAGCCTCCGCGCGGCGATCGAGATCACCGAGTCACTCCGCCGCTACGATCCGCTCGATCCTGTCCGATTTGATTTCGCGCTCTGCCATTTGGGGATCGCGCGCGATTGTCCAAGCCGAAGCGTGCCCCAAATTTGTTCGCAATGTGTGCTTCAGCCCGCTTGCACCATCCCCCTCCTGAGCGATTAAACTCTAAGCCTTGCGAACTCAACAGCGGCTCGACGCACTTGCGAAAGAAACCAAGCGGAGGCTCACCCCCCAGGACCCTCGGATGCGCCGGGCCATGCTCACTCCGAGCAAACGCGCGGACGTGATGGACGTGATGGTGGCCGCTCGCCTTCGCATGGGGCTTTTTTGCCTTCCCCTGCTTGCCCTTTTTGTGTCCGCAGGATGCGCTCCCGTGGTCGTCGCCCGCTACCACGGCGATGCGCCGCCGACCTATGGTGAATCGCTTCCTGTTCCCAAGGATCCCATCGAGCTCAGCATCGTCGTTCCCGGGAAGGACTACCTCGAGATCGGAGAGCTGAGGGGCCGCGCCGGGCTCCTCTATTTTTTCACTACCTTCGATACGGCGAGCCAAGCGATGCTCACGCCACTCCGGCAGATCATCCCGGACCATCCCGAGTTTTTCTTCGTCGGTATCGCCGTTCAGCCCGACGCCCGAAACCTCGTCGAAGCGTGGACGGCCGCGATCGAGCCGCCGCTCACGATCGGCTACGAGCCGCGGGAGACGCTCACGACAGCGCGCTCACCCGTTGGAAAGATCGAGGGTGTGCCCACGACCGTGAGTGTCGACCGGTACGGCCGCCCCGTCGAAAAGCGCGAGGGAGTATTGAACGCGAGCGAGCTCGCGCGAATGCTTGAAGATGCAGCGAAGATCGGGGCGACCGATTAAGATCGGCGAGCAGATCACCGTCCCCACTAAGCGAGAGAAGGCATGCGCGTCATTGAGATTCCCAAAATCGGCGATCCCTCGGTCCTCCGCGTAGAGGAGCGGCCCGATCCCATCCCCGGCCCAGGCGAGATTCGCATCGACACCGCGTATGCGGGCCTGAATTTCGCGGAGGTGATGGCCCGAAAAGGTCTCTATCCGGACGCTCCACCTCCGCCGTCCGTACTCGGATACGAAGCTTCAGGCATCGTCGATGCCATTGGACCCGGCGTCGAAGAGTTCGCGATTGGCGATCGCGTGATGGTGCTCTCACGCTTCGGAGCCCATGCGTCGAAGGTATGTGCCCCTTCCGCTCATTTCTTCAAGATCCCCGAGTCGATGAGCTTCGAAGAGGCGGCGGCCATCCCGGTGAATTACATCACGGCCTACCACATCCTCTTTCGCGTCCATCGACTCCTTCCAGGCGATACGATCCTCATCCATATGGCGGCAGGAGGCGTTGGAACCGCGGCGATCCAGCTCGCCCGTACTGTCCCCGATGTGACGATTGTCGGCACGGCTTCCGCTGCGAAGCACGACTTCATCCGCGAGCTCGGCTGTCATCACCCCATCGACTATCGCCGCGAAGATTATGTCGAGCGGACCAAGGCGCTCACCGATGGAATGGGCCCCGATCTCATCATCGATGCGCTCGGTGGGGCGGATTGGAAAAAGGGGTATCACCTTCTCCGCGCCGGCGGACTCCTTGTCGCCTTTGGCTGGGCCAACATGAGCCAAGGAAAGAAGCGGAGTCCGCTCAAGACCGCGCGCGAGTTCTTTCGTCAACCGCTCTTCGCAGCCCCCAAGATGATGCAGGACAACCGCGGCGTCGCTGGCGTGAATATGGGTCACCTCTGGCATGAGCTAGCCCGCCTGCGCCTCGAAGTCGTCGAGCTCATGCGGCTTTACGAAGAAGGAGCGTATCGGCCCATCATCGACTCGATTCATGCTTTTGAGGACGCGGCCAAAGCGCATATTCGGCTCGAAGATGGGGCCAATATCGGGAAAGTCCTTCTTCGTCCCTAAGGCTTGTTTCAGTCGAAGGCACCATGTTCGGCCCAGAGCTCGCCGAGCGCCTCACCAAAGGCCTCACGCACCAAGGCGCGAACGGCCGAAGCGGAAGCGGCCGCCATGGCGTCGCGGGCCAGCGCTTTACAATCTTCGAGGGCGACCCTCCGCACCGTCTCTTGGACCATCGGGAGCATCGCGATGGGCGCGCTCAGCTGCGAGAAACCGAGCCCCAAAACAAGCGGGAGCGCGACGGGATCGGAGGCCATATCGCCGCAGATGGAGATCGGAATCCCGCGCGCCGAGGCGCTCGCGACGCTCATCTGGAGGAGATCGAGCACGGCAGGCTCGAGGGGCGACGCGTAGCCTGTGGCGAAGGGATCGTTCCGATCGACGGCGAGGGTGTGTTGGACGAGATCGTTCGTCCCAACCGAAAAGAAATCCGCGTGCTCGGCCAAGCGATGAGAGCGGAGCGCCGCGGAAGGAAGTTCGATCATGCATCCGATCGGCGGCTCGCCAAAGGGAAGCCCCTCGTGCCTAAGCTCTTCACGCACACTCGCGAGCTCGGTGAGTGCCGCGCGAAGATCGTCAACGCCTGCGACGGCCGGGAACATCACGCTCATCGGCCCGTGCGTCGCGGCACGGAGGAGGGCGCGCAGTTGCGTGCGAAAGAGGCGACGTGCGCTGAGCGCATAGCGGAGCCCTGTGCGGCCAAAGCTTACGCTTGGCTTCGGGATGCCCCGCTCGAACCGCGGCATCTTGTCAGCGCCAAGATCAAAGGTCCGAAATGTGATCGGTCTCCCTTCAAGGCGCTCAATGGTCCGGCGATAGACTTCGAGCTGTTCCTCCTCGGTCGGCGGTTTAAGACGATTGAGATAGAGGAACTCGGTGCGGAAAAGCCCAACGCCGTGCGCGCGCTGCTTGACGACGCGATCGACCTCGAATGAGAGCTCAACGTTCGCGTAAATCTCGACGGGATGCCCATCGAGGGTCACCACAGGCGCATCGCGCCGCGCCTTGAGACCAAGGCTGTACTGCCGGTAGCGCTCCGCGCGACGCTCGGCATCTTCGCGCTCGGCTTCATCGGGCTCGATCACGACCTCGCCGCGGATGGCGTCCACAATGGCGATGCGTTTGGCCTCGGCGCGATGGGCGATTCCATGCGCCGCGACGACGGCCGGAAGCCCGAGCGCCCGCGCTAAAATGGCCGTGTGGCTGGTCGCCGATCCGCTTTCGGTGGCGATGCCGAGGACCGACGAGTCGCGGAGCTCGGCGGCGTCAGCAGGCGAAAGCACGCTCGCGACCACGATGACCTCCGCATCCTTCGGTGGAAGCCGGATGGCCCCTCCTCCAAGCTCCCTCAGGATCTGACGGCCAACAAGCTCAATGTCTTCGGCTCTTTCTCTAAAGTAGCGCGAGTCGGCGCTGAGAAGAGGCGCCTTCAGCTCATCGATCGTCGCACGCACGGCCCACTCGCCCGCCATGCGGAGATCGCGGATTTTCGATTCGACACCGCTTCGGAGCATCGCGTCGCCGTACATCAGAAGCTGCGCGTCGAGGAGCTGTCCGTAGATTTCGCCATGAGTCTCGTGGAGCGAAGCTTTCGCCTCTTCGAGCTTCGAGCGCGCACTCTCCATCGCATCAAAGACGCGTTCGACTTCACCTTCGATGCGCGCCTCGCCGACTCGAAGGCGCGGCGGATTGGTGAGCCCGCCATCGATCACCCAGATCGGACCGATGGCCACGCCAGGACAGACCGCGATCCCTTTATGGACGGCCCTCTCACTCATCGCTCTTCACCGAATCGATCGCGGATGAGCTCCCCGAGCGCTTCGATCGCCTGCTCAGCGTCGTCGCCCGTCGCCTCAATCCGGAGCTTCGCACCCTTCTGACCGCAGAGAAGGAGGACCCCCATCACGCTCTTGGCGTCCGCCCGCTGTCCGTCTTTTTCAAGCACGATCGACGAGGTGAATTCGCTGGCGAGGCGGACGAGCTTGGCAGCAGCGCGTGCGTGCATCCCAAGCTCGTTGGTGATCTCGAATAGCCCTTCCGCTCTCATGAACGTCCCCTCTCCATATCGCGATGACTCACGGTGAGCTGAACCTGATCGCTCAGGCGCGCGCCGAGCTCCTCGGCAATGGCGACCGAGCGATGCTTCCCGCCCGTGCAGCCGATGGCGATGGTGAGGTAAGCCTTCCCTTCAGATTCATATCCGGGGAGCGTGGTACGGAGAAGAGATTCGATTTGATCGACGAGCTTGGCCCCCTCGGGATTGGCGAGGACATACTCAGCGACCTCGGGATCACGCCCGGTTCGCGGCCGAAGCTCGCGCACGAAATGCGGGTTGGGTAAGTAACGCACATCGAATACGAGGTTGGCCTCGGCCGGAAGCCCGTACTTAAAGCCAAAGCTGAGGATGCGCGTGATCATCTTCCAGCCGGCTTCGCGCTGCGTGAGGTGCTCGACGAGCGTCCGCCGAAGCTCGTGGACCGAGAAGCTCGTCGTATCGAAAATCGTATCGGCGCGCGCCCGGAGCTCCCCGAGGCGTTTTCTCTCGAGCCGAATGGCATCGAGGATGTCGCCCCCCTTTGCGAGACGATGCGGACGGCGCGTCTCGCTGAAGCGCTTCAGGAGCTCTTCATCCGCGCAATCGAGGAAGATCACCTCGGTGTTGAAGCCGCATTCGCGGAGCGCATCAATCGCCGTCCCCGCGGCGTCGAGGAAATCGCCCGAGCGCACGTCAACACCAAGACCGATCTCTTTGATTCCGGCAGAACCCGTCGTCTCAAGAAGCGGATCGACGAGCGATGCGGGGAGATTGTCCACGCAAAAAAAGCCGAGATCCTCGAGGGCATTGAGGGCAGTGCTCCGTCCCGCTCCAGAGAGCCCCGTGATGATGGCGATCCGCCCCTTGGTGGTCGGGGGCCGAACCGTTGATTCACCTGCGCCGCGCATCGCTTCCTTTGCGTCCGCTGCTTCGCTCATCCTTCACCTTCGCCGAAGTCTTTCCCACCCACATCGCCGCGCTCCCCTTTCCCCTCTTCGAGCGAGAGCGCGCCCGCCGGCGCATGGGACTCGGAGGTTGGGAGTCCGATCGCCTCGGCTTCGCCATCACCTCCAACGCTCTCCCCCATCAGTTCTTCTTCGAGCCGCTTTACAAAGCGCTGCGCCGCGTGGCGCCCTTGGATCTTGAGGAGATGATTTCGTGCGGCCACCTCGAGGATGACCGCCATGTTTCGGCCGGGCCGGATGGGAATTCTCAGCGAGGGAATCGACGCTCCGAGCAGCTCCACGCTGCGATCCTCAAGCCCTAGGCGATCGTAATTTTCGAGCTCATCGAACTGACAGAGCTCGATCACAAGGTTGACGTTTTTTCGCTCACGGACAGCCGCCGCCCCGAAAAGATCCCGAACGTTCACGATGCCGATGCCGCGAAGCTCGAGGTGATTGCGGAGGAGCGCGGGTGAGCTGCCCTCGATCACATCACCTGGAAGCCGGACGAGCTCGACGCGATCGTCTGCCACAAGTCGATGGCCACGCTCCAGAAGGAAAAGCGCGCATTCGCTCTTTCCCACCGCGCTCGGTCCGATGAGGAGGAGACCGACGCCGTGCACATCGAGCAGGACCCCATGGATGGTACGCCTCGGCGCGAGCAGCCAATCGAGGGCCGAATGGAGTCGGTTGATGGCCTGGCTCGAGCGCTCCTTGGTGGTGGCGAGCGGCGTCCCGCTCTCTTCGCAGACCGCGACGAGATCGTCGAAGGGCTCGATTCCGCGCGTGAGAACGAGAAGCGAAGGCTCGAGAGAGACGAGGCCCCGTAGGCCGGCAAGCCGCGCCTCGGGAGAGAGCGTGGCGAGGAAGCTCGACTCCGTTTCACCAATCACCTGAACGCGCGTCGGCACGATGCCGTGCAGATGCCCCGCGAAGACGAGTCCGGATTTTTGAACGCGAGGATGGTTGAGCGTACGTTCGAGCCCCGCTTCGCCTGTGACTAGCGTGAAGGTCGAGGCGATTTCGGGCGCCTCGAGGAGTTGAGCCGAGCGGATCTCAGGCATCGAGAGCACGCTCGACTGATCAGGGATGGAATCCATGATGGCAGGTGGATTGTACATGAGATGAGTCGCCGCGGCCATACGCGCCCCTGGTCCATGCGCGCGTCTTTCGCGCCCATGGACCAGAGACACACGGACAACGCCCTCCGAAGGACCGGCGTCATCGACCCGCAGCGTTTCGCTTTCGCCCGTCCGCCTTTTCCGCTGGCATCGCGGCGGGGCCCGACGCAGCCCGCGACCCCTTAGGCCTGTGACGCGCCCTCATCAGCCTGGACGAGCAGACGATGCGCTTCGGCCTCGTCCTTCGCAGCGATAAGCGCTTCACGAAGCTCGGCGTTCCGAAAAAGACGCGAGATGCGTGCGAGGGCCTTGAGGTGTTGGCTCGCCTGCCCATCGGGCGCGAGCACGCCGATAAAGAGATGGACAGGCTCGCCATCAATCGCCTCAAAATCCACGCCTTCGCGATGAACGCCGAAGACGCAGCGTACACCCCGCAGCCCCGGCACTCGTCCGTGGGGAATGGCGACCCCGCTCCCAACGCCCGTGCTTGCGAGACGCTCCCGCTCTGCCAGCACCTCGACGATCTTTGAAGGCTCGAGCCCCACATCCGAGCCGCGATAAAGCTCCGCGAGCTGAGCCAAGACGCCGCTCTTCGCCGAGGCGTCTAGGCGAGTCGAGACGCAAGTCAAAGGGAGGATCTCGGCGATCGTCAGCACTTCTCACGCCTAGCCCACGAGCGCCCTTTGCGCAATCGACAATTCAGCCATTGGAGCCGAACCCGACGTGAGCGGTTCGCTCTCGTCCGATCCCGGGGACGCATTTGACCCAAACCGAACCCGTACGCGCTTTGGCGGCGGAGTCGCGGCCACCGGTTGAAATGGCGGCCGGAGTTTCGGTCCGGCCCGGATCGCGATCGCGAACGAGAAAGAGCCGCCAAGGCAGCCCTGGCGGCTCGAGTCTCAGCGGGGCGCTCGAAGGCCGCGCCCCTCGGCATGGAGCCGAGGCCGCGCGTGAACCGAGCTTCGTTTTGCGGTGGCTCTCAGCGTTCGGGCAGCTTCAGCCGCCCTTCGCGGACCAGATCGGCGCGCCTTGGCGCTTTCTTCCGACCATCGCCGACTTATCCTCGCGGAGCTGCCGGTCGATCTTATCCATCGCAAGATCGATTGAGGCATACATATCCTCAGATTCCTCGCTCGCTGCGTATCGCCGTCCGCTCGATTGAATCGCGATGTCGACGTGGTGATTATGACGCTCGGTGGATACCGTAATATCCGCATTGAGAGGCGCTCTTAGGAACTTCTGAAGCCTGGCAATCTTCTCCGAAGCGTAGGACTTAATTCCATCGGAAGATTCGATATTGCGGAAGGTGAAATTGATGCGCATTAGGCCTCCTTATGTTTCGCTCCACGAGCGATTTGCGTCTCTAAGCTAGCGTCATAGTTAAGAACACCTGCTAGAAATATTTCTTCCGTTTTGACGAACTTAATATCCCTAGCATATCTCTGTATTTGGCGACGGTTCTCCGGGCGATGTGGATGTCTCGCTGGGCCAAGAGCTCGACGATGGCTTGGTCCGAATAGGGACGCTTGGGGTCTTCTTCATCGACGATCTTCTTGATGGCCTGCTTCACGCTCTCCGAAGCAATGTCCTCCTGGTTGCCGCGCTTGATGGCGCTATTGAAAAAGAACTTGAGCTCAAAGATCCCGCGTGGAGTATGAACGTATTTATTGCTCGTCACGCGCGAGATCGTGCTCTCGTGCATATCCACGGCCTCAGCGATATCACGCAGGATCATGGGCTTGAGGTGCTCGATGCCGTGGTCGAAGAAATCGCGCTGCTTCTCCACGATGCATTCGGTCACGCGTGTGATCGTTTTTCGGCGCTGCTCGATGCTTCGAATGAGCCATTGCGCCGTGCGCAGCTTATCTTGGATGTACTCCCGAGCGTTGGGGTTATCGGCCATCGCGGCGCGATAGAAACCGCTGATTTTGAGCCGCGGCATTCCGTCATCATTCGCCGTCACGATGTATTCGTCGCCCACGCGATGAACATAAACATCGGGCGTGATATAGCGAGGCTCTTCGGTGAGGAAATTTCGACCGGGGCGCGGCTCGAAATCTGCGATCGTCCGCGCGATATCGTAGACCTCTTCGAGCTCGACGCCGAGCGCCCGAGCGATGGCGGGATAGTTGCGCCGTTCAAGATCGCCGAGGTGATCGCTGATGGTCCGGACGACGAGATCGTCAAAGCCGTAGACCTGCGCTTGGATGAGCAAGCACTCTCGGAGCGATCGCGCGGCGACGCCCACGGGATCGAGCCGCTGGATCAATTTCAGCACTTCTTCGGCGTCCTCGGGATCGAGCCCCGCCTCTTCGGCGAGGGTCGGGACGATCTCCTCTTCGGGGACGCCGTCGAGGCGGAGATAACCCGCTTCGTCGAGGTTGCCGATGACGAGGCTTGCAAAACGAAGCTCGTCCTCGGCGTAATCTCCCATCTGGAGCTGCCAGCAGAGATGTTCGACCAGGCCCGAGGCGCTGCCCGCGAGGTTCTCATGCCCCGGAAGTTCATCGTCGCGCCCGCCGCGCATCGTCGGAACGGGGGCCTGAAGTGAGTGATTCTCGAGGTAACGCTCCCAGTCGATATCGTCTTTCTGGGCTTGACCTTCGTCGACAAGACGCCGATCGTCCTCAGCGATTTGCGCTTCGAGCGTGGCCATCTCGGGGCCCTCGCGAGTATCTCTTCCCTCGAGAGAGTCTTCGAGGACGGGGTTCTCAAGGAGCTCTTTTTGAAGCGTCTCCGTGAGCTCGAGCCGCGACATCTGAAGGAGGCGAATCGCCTGCTGCAGCTGCGGCGTCATCGTCAGCCCTTGAGTGAGCTTTATGTCCTGCTTCAGCTGCATTCGTTCTTCTCCAAGTATAGGGTATGAAGGGGGCCAAGGGGAATAGTTCCCAAAAAAGGATGCAATTCCGCGCGGATGCATCGCCTAACCCTTGGCTTTTATTAGCGATCAGCGGAGCGCATCTGGGAAGGCACCATCCCCCGCTTCGGCGTAGCCCCCCCCTAGTTGGGGACAGCGCGCCACCTGAGGGCAAGGAGCCTCAGGGGGACGCCATCGGCCGGAGCGACGAGGATGCCCTGCCCTTCTTCGCGTGCAGTCGCTCCATCGAGCCGAAGCTCCGCGCGCTGAAGAAGTCGCATCATCAAGAGCCTAAGCTGAAGCGCCGCAAAGGGCTTCCCGATGCATGCGCGACTCCCTCCACCGAAGGGGAAATACGCAAATGGGCTGACCTTCTTATCGAGAAATCGCGAGGGATCGTAGCGATGTGGATCGGGGAAGAGATCTGCTCGAAAATGCGAGATGGCCGGGGCGGGAAAAAGCCTTGTTCCGGCCGGAAAAATCCGCCCTTCGATCTCAAGCTCGCGCGCCACCACGCGCGGCATGCTCACGGCGATGGGATGAAGGCGAAGGGATTCATCGATGGCGGCACCGAGGAGCTTCGCCCTAAGCGCCGTCTCGAAGGATGGACGAAGCGACTCACCGATGAGCGCTCGGATCTCCTCTTGAACATCGTCAAGCCACTCGGGCGACGAGAAAAGATCGAAGATGGTAAATGAAGCCGCGATCGAGGTCGTTTCATGGCCGCCCACAAGGAGCGTATTGAGCTGATCGAAGAGTTCCTCATCGCTTGGTTCTTCGCCGCGTCTTGATTGGTCCTGAAGCATCTCGAAGAGAATATCGTCGCGAACCGGGCGAGCGTTTCGTGATGCATCGGCTCGTGCTGCTTCGGCACGGGCGCAGGCGATCTCATCGAGGACGAGGAGGCGGATCTCGCGGAGGATATCGGCGATCCGCAAGAGCGGAATCCTCGAGAGTGGGGCTTCAGGGTGGGCGATGGTTGCGCGGCTTCGGCGCGCCATCCGCGCATAGACTTCGCGCATTCGCTCACCACCGATGGCCATCGACAGGGAGAATGCGATGGGATGCCGGGTGATGCGCATCCACTCGGCGTAGAGGCGGACAAGGCGGCGATGCCGACCTGGGTCGCGCACACCAAAAACGCTCTCAATAATGGTCCCAAGTGTGACCTCGATCATCAAATCCAT
>JAAZAH010000246.1 GCA_012514415.1 Sandaracinaceae bacterium | reverse complement strand
CCACCGAGAGCGGCAGCAGAGAGCGAACGCCCAAGGTCTCGATCCGGACTCAGCGCTTGATGAGACTGGCCTTCGCTTCATCAAACTCCATTCGCCGCTCGATCGCCATGCGCGCTCGGACAAGCTCCGCCGGTCGGTTCACGCCGTAGGCACCGACGAGCCGTCCTTCCCTCTCAAAGAGCGCCAAAAAATCGCCCGCTTCGATCGAGCCACTCACGACCTCAAGGCGATCCTCAAGGCGTGCGCGCCCGGCACCTTGAAGCTTGAATTCGTACTGATCGCTCCAGAAAAACGGTGCCTTTTCAAAGGGATGATCGGCTCCTTCGAGTAGATTTTTAACGGCATGGCGCGCCTGCTCGACCGTCGTCGTCCAATGCTCGACGCGCATCCGTTCACCGAAGAGCGCGCTTTCGAAATTCGCAACGTCACCGATCGCGAAGATCGACGGCTCACCCGCGCGCAATCCTGGGCTCGTGAGGATTCCGTTCTCGAGCGCGAGGCCCGAGCCTTCGAGCCATTCGATATTGGGCTGGACACCGATGCCGACTACGAGCTGATCGACAGCGAGACGCTCGCCGGAGCCGAGCTGAATCGCCTTGATGCATTCGTCGTCGCCTTCGATCTCCTCGATCGACGCGCCATAAATCAGTCGGACGCCTCGCTCCTCGTGGATGCGCGTGAGAAACCGTCCCAGTGAGGCCGGGAGCGCGCGGGCGCACGGTCCATCCTGCGCTTCGACCACCGCCGCTTCGGCACCCATCGCGCGACACGAAGCCGCGATCTCGAGCCCGATGAATCCTGCGCCAATGAGCACCACGCGATCGCCCTTCTTGATCGAATCGCGGAGGCGAGCCGCATCATCCAGTCCTCGAAGATAATGGACGTTCGCACGCGGCTCGAGTCCCGGAAGGACGCGAGGGCGCGCACCCGTCGCGATGATGAGCCCATCATAGGAAAGTGGTTCACCCTCCGAGAGGAAGATCTCTCCCGCTTCGCGATCGAGACCCGTTGCGCGGACGCCAAGCCGAAGCTCGACATCCAGCTCTTCGTAGGACTTTCGAGCGAGTTTGAGCCGATCACGCTCCCACTCGCCGCGGAGGAATTCCTTCGATAGCGGCGGCCGATCATAGGGAAGATGCGGCTCTTCGCCGACCAGTGTGATCGTGCCCGCGAATTTTGCTCGCCGAAGATTCTCTACGGCAAAATGGCCCCCAAGGGAGGCGCCGACAACAACAATCGATTCCATGCCCAATCAAGACACGCGCTCGATGACGAGGCCAGCGTTTCGACAGCGTTCGATCAATCGATCGCCCATCGCGGCGGCGGTCGTCACGATGCCATAGCTCGGGGGAAGCTCTTCGCGATCGAAGGCAAGGCAGAGCGCGGCTTCGGAAAGCATCTTCGAAGTCTCGTCGTATCCAGGATCGCCTCCTGCAAAGCGCGTCTCGACCTCCGCGCCCGATGAAGAGCGGCCGATGAAGGTGACCTCGAATGAGCTTCGCGCGCGCTCTTCCTCGCTGGGCCCCTCGCCCGAAGGTCGAAGTCTGCCAAGCATCTTTCGGATGGGCTCGATCTGCGCAAGTCCCACGAGCCCAAGCGCGCCAACGGCAGTTTTGGCGGCCGATACGCCACTTCGGTGGTGGAGATAGTGGCCATAGCGAAAGGATGGCCCGTAAACCGGAAGCATCGACGCGCTCCGGAGGACGATATCGGGATCGATCGTCGGCATCACGAGCGCCCACTCGACGCCATGAGGGCCTCTCCGCACGGGCTTTGAAGCGTTGATGACTTCGCGTGTCGTGGTGGGATCCGCAAAGCCTCGCCTCATGTCTCGACGCATCTGCCTCGCCTCCGCAAAGGCGTTCAGCGCCGAGTTCCACGTCCCGCCCGAGAAGCTCCCGCGCATACGGACAAACGCATCGACTTCCTTTGCCTCATCTTCGGGAAGTTGCTTCACTGTAAAGTATGTACCGAGATCGTGGGGAATGCTGTCGAAGCCGCAGCATGGGACGATACGCAGCTTCTTTTCCTCCGCGCGATCGTGGTATTTGCGGATCATCTCTTCGACAAAGGCGGGCTCACCTGTGATGTCGATATAATCGGTTCCGGCTTCGACCGCCGCGCGGAGGACGGGTTCGCCATAGAGACGATAGGGGCCGACGGTCGTGATGAGCACTCGGCCGCGTTCGGCCATCGCTCGGAGTGTCTCAGGACGCTCGAGCGAGGCGGGGATCACCTCGATGACACGATCCTCCCCATGGATCTCTTTCGAGAGCTTCTTGAGTTCATCTCGGATGGCGAAAAGTCGCTCCCGATTGCGGCCCGCGAGTGCAATGCGCGCTTGCTTCGGGGCAGCCTTCGCGAGATAGCGAGCAGCGAGGTTTCCAGTAAAGCCCGTCGCACCAAAAAGGATGAGATCGAATTCGCGTTCCGTCATGGCCCTCGAGTGAATCAACGCGCACCACGCACATCAAGTTAAATCACGCCAAACGGCGGCTTTCAGAAAGCCTGTTGAGCATGCCGCGGCGCGCCTTGGTTTTTCGGCTTTTTTGATGCGACCGCGCGGCTACTGTATCGTGCTTGCGTGACCCGCCCTCGCCTATTCGTGATCTCGCTCGTCGGTCTACTCGGCTTCACGCTCTGCGCGTGCACCGATTCGGGGAAGCCGGGCGATTATTTTTCAAGGGCCGAGCGGACGCTCAATATCGCCCACCGGGGTGGCGTCGCCGAGGGACCAGAGCATACGCTTTTCTCGTATGCGCGCGCGCTTGAGTCTGGGGCGGACGTGCTCGAACTCGACGTGCATTTGAGCCGCGATGGACAACTCGTCGTCCTTCACGATTCGACGGTCAATCGCACGACAGACGGCGAGGGCGCGGTGGAAGAGCTCAGCCTCACAGAGCTCCGCGCACTCGACGCCGGCTATCGCTACTCGCCCGATGGGGAAACTTATCCCGAGCGCGGGAAGGGCCACCAAATCCCGACCGCACGCGAGGTCTTCGAACGCTTTCCCGAAGCGCCCTATGTGATCGAACTCAAGCGCTCGGGCCAAGAGATCGCCGACGCCCTCATCGCCCTCGTCCGGGAATTTGAACTCGAAGATCGGGCCATCATCGCGAGCGTCGACGGGAAGACCATTCGCTACGTTCGCGAAGCCGCCCCGGAACTTCTCACCTCGTTTTCTCTCGATGAAGGTTTCGATTTCATCGATCCTCCGCTCGAAACGTTTGATGCCTACGAGCCGCCTGCGCGCTTTTTTCAGCTCCCATTCGCGGCCATCGACGACACCGTCGTAGAGAAGGCGCGGATGAAGGGCGTCCACCTTCAAGCGTTCACCGTAAACGATGAAGACGAAATGAAACGCCTCATCGAGGCAGGTATCAATGGTATCATGACCGACCGGCCCAGCCTTCTCACCTCCCTCCTGGCCGATCGCGAGATGAAGCCATCGGCCGAGTGACCCCCGTACGCATTGATGTTTCGCGCGCTCCTCTTTTCGTTTCTCCTTTCTTCGACAGGCGCCACGGGGGCAATCCCGGATGGAACGATCCCGTGGACCGAACGTAAGCGGCCTGAACTCGAAGTGAACCGCGCTGCGCTCGAACGCGCAACGGTCGAAGACTGGCCCGAAGAGCCCGCCTCCCCCAAGGTCGTCGACGCCAAACGCTTCGCCGAAGCCTATGAAGAGCTTTGCTCAACGAAGCGAACGGGCGATCCCGAGCTCTCCTCAAAGATCCTCAACGCGGCCAATGAGTTCGACGTCGATCCCTTCCTCCTCGCCGCGCTCACCTACCGCATGAGCCGCTGCACTCCCGATAAAGAGGCCATGGGCGGTCGCGGACTGACGCTCGCGGCGCCAAGCTTTTTCCGGGGGCATCTCCGCGATGGCGTCTATCGCTACCATACCAAACGCGGCGAGCGATTCATCGAAAAACACCTCCGTCTCGATCGCTATCGCTTCGGGCCGGAGCGTCTTCGACGGATCGAGGAAAACCTCTACTTCACCGCGGCTTATCTCCACATCCTCGAGGATCAACACGAGACGCTCGATGCCGTATTCGAGCAAGTGCCGCATCGCTCGGCCGTGGCGCATTTCGTCTGGGGCGATCGCGTCCGCGGGCGACGCATCGAAGATCGCATCCTCACGGACCGCAGACGGCTGCTCGAAATCTACGGCGCGATCCCACCCGCCAAGCCGATCGTACGCTATGGAGCGACGCTCGGGCCTCCGCTCGAAGGCAGTCCGCGCGTGATCACCAGCTTTCCGGGGGATCCACGCGATG
>JAAZAH010000245.1 GCA_012514415.1 Sandaracinaceae bacterium | reverse complement strand
CCCTCTTCGCCTGGGCGCTGCCCCTCGGTGTGATGCACTACGCGGGTGATCTTTTCGAAGTAGCTGACGAGCCCCGCCTCGTAGGCGAGACGGGCAGACGAACCGGCGGGCGGCTCGTAGAGCTTGAACGGTTCGAGCCCCGCCTCTTCAAGAGAGACGAAATCGAGCTCTTCTCCATCCCCATTCTTCGCTTCGGTATCTCCGCACGCAGAGAGAATCAACGCGAAGCCCAAGAGCAGAGTAAAGGCCTTCGTGGGGTGATGTTTTCTTTGCATGGAGGAGATTGAACACGAGTCTACTGAGCTTGTAAATAGTGCTCACACGCGATTTTTGAATGTGCTATTCTGCACAAAACAAGCTCCGGGCGGCTCGGCCCTCGGCCGCGCCTTTCGAAGCGACACGCCCCCTCGGCCCCCCGTGGTGTGCACACGACGACAGCGTCGCACCCACTCGCGGGACGCCATACCAAGCCAACCGAAAGCGCGCCCACGTCATGCTCTCTATCGTTGACATGAAAGAGCGCGCTCTAGTAACGTAACGCTCTCCCATGTATCAGATCTGGCATGCACTTCTCGATGGAGCCCCGTTCTCCTTCATCAACATGGCTATCCTCGCGTACGCTCTCGCGATCACCGCGGAGCGCTTCTACTTTTTGCTGACGAAATACCGCGGCGATAGCGTCAAGATCATCGATCAGGTGAAGAAGCACGTGCAGGCGGGCAGCGTCGATCGCGCCATCAAGATGTGCGATGCGCCCTTCCCGCTCCTTCAGGTCGTCAAAGCCGGGCTCACTCAGGTCAATAAGGGTGAGGAAGCCATCATCGCCTCGATGGACGAGAAGATGAACGAGGTCGTGCCCGAGCTTGAAAAGCGGACGCCTTCGCTCTGGACGCTCGCGAACCTCGCCACCCTCGTCGGCCTTCTCGGTACGATTAAGGGTCTGATCGCCGCGTTCGCCTCGGTGGGTCAGCCTGGGCTCGACGCCTCGCAGAAGAGCGAGATGCTGTCCGCCGGTATCTCGGAGGCCATGTGGAATACCTTCTTCGGCCTTCTCATCGCGGTGATCTGCATGTTCTTCCACTTGATCCTCAATGGGATGACGAAGAAGAACAAAACCGCCCTCGAGACTGCCGCGACGCGTCTCGAAAACATCCTTACGCTCAAGCCGCGCTCTTGAGCTTAGGGGCTCGGACTTCAACGGATGGCCGTTAAATTCACGCCGGCGCAGCGCGCCTATATTCGCAAGAAGTCGAAATACCGTGAGCCGGATATCGCCGAGCTCGACGATGAGCTGAACATCGTCCCGTTCCTCGACATCGTCATCAACCTCATCATGTTCCTCTTGATGACGATCTCGACGGCGGCGTTCTTTCATCAGGTCGATAGCTCGCTGCCGCAGCTCGGTCATGGCGGAGCGAAGGGCGCGGAGCAAGAGACTCCGCTGAACCTCAGCGTGACCATCACGCGCGAAGGCATTGCGCTCACGGGCTCGAATGGGAAGATCCTTCCTGGATGTCGCGAATTCACCACGACCGGACGCGTCGTCACCATCCCCAATAAAGCCGATGGCAGCTTTGATTGGGACGGGCTCACGGCCTGCGCTGAGGTCATCAAGGATACCTTCAAAGATGAAAAGAAGGTGACGGTGAGCGCCGATCCGCAGATCGCCTATCAGAGCGTGATCGACGCGATGGATGCGCTCCGACGTAAAGATCAGAAGGAGCTCTTCCCCGAGGTCCTTATCTCTGCTGGAGTACGCTGAGATGAGTCAAGACGAGCTAAAACCGGCGACGATGCTCCATGTGAAGCAGGCCATCCGGAAGCGGAGGGCCAAGCATCCGCAGCCCGAGGGCATGGGTCTGAACATTTATCCGATGATGGATATGATGACGATCCTCTTGGTCTTCATGGTCATGCAATTTGCGACCTCGACCGCCGCCGTCGTGCAGCAGAGCGAAGAGCTTCGACTCCCCTACTCCACCTCGGATGCCGAGCTGACGGATACGACGGCGGTTCAGATCTCGAAATCCGAAATCCTCGTCGACGGAAAGCTCGTCGTCACCCTCCGAAATGGCGTCGTC
Source organism: Sandaracinaceae bacterium (assembly GCA_012514415.1). Lineage (GTDB taxonomy): Bacteria > Myxococcota_A > Polyangia > Polyangiales > Houyiibacteriaceae > JAAYBZ01. The sequence goes on along the minus strand of JAAZAH010000245.1, from coordinate 1,965 downwards.
GATCCGAGCGATAAGCGCGATGGCGCGAACGGCTTCTTGATCACCCCCCTTCACCGAGCACTCAATACGGTGCGGGATGTCCGAAAACAAATCGCGGCGAGTGATCCGCGGCGGCCCTTTGAGGGCGATGTCCAGATCGTCGCCGACGCCGATACCCCGTTCAGAACGCTCTCCGAGGTGATCTACACCCTCGGGCAGAGCGAGTTCGGCAACCTCCACTTCACGACGAATAAGCGCTGAGCTCGGCCGATTCGCCGTAAGCACGCACCGCCGGGGCGCGCTTGGTCGCCGCGTGCGGAATCCGTCGCTCCATGCGCGAAATTTTGGCGAGGGCAGCCGATTGCCTCTATGATCCTAGCTTAGGATTGGCATCGAAAAGGCGCACCCTCTGCTCGACGCATGGGGCGCGGACGGCGGGCAGGACGCGCTTTGGGCGGACTGTCCGCAATGGTGGAGGCAAAGATGAAGCAGCGAACGGCTCCCTTATGGCTGGCTGGTCTTTTCGTCGGAGTGCTTGGGGGATGCGGGGGCTCCGAGAGCTCCTCAGCGAAGTCCGAGGACTCAACGGGCCAAGAGATCACGCTCCCCGAGACACCAAGCCGCGAGGAAGTCCAAGCGGAACTCCGAACGCACGCAAATCACATCGCGCATTGCGGGCTCGGCGGCGGTGAGGTGGTGCAGGTGATGATCACTTTCGAGGGCGCGACCGGAAGCGTGACGCGCATCGAATATCCCGAAGATGAAGATCTGACCCGAAGTGTGCGTGTTTGTATCGAGTCAAATCTTGTGAATGCGGCCGTTTCTCCCTTCTTGCGGGAGACGTTCACGATCACCTATCCCTTCAAACTGCGGGAAGAGCTGCGTCGCCCCGCGCCTCCGACGACCTCCGGCGGCGATGCCGGACCGACGGGCGGGCCGATCCAGCCCGAATAGGGTTGGCCCCGCTGCGCGCGCGGCATCTCGGCACGGCCGAAGCAGGGATACGACGAAGAGGCGCTGACGCCGTGGCCGCTCAGATGCGGATCAGCACATTCTTAAACTGCCAAGGATCGTCTTCGTCGAGCTCTTCGGGAAAGAAGGGCTGCCGCCCCTTCAGCGGATTCCAATCGGTGTAGTGCCCCTCGACCGAACCGAGATAAAGCTGCTGAATCTCGAGACAGCGTTGATGGTCCATGTCCTCGGGCTCGACGATGCCTGCCTCCGGGTTTTCGAGGGCCCAGACCATCCCCGCAAGGAGCGCCGATGTCACCTGAAGTCCGGTGGCATTCTGATCGGTGATGAGGCGGCGCGTATCGTCGATGGAGAGCCGCGAGCCGAACCAGTACGCGTTTTTTTCGTGGCCGTAGAGCAGAACGCCAAGCTCGTTTGAGCCCTCGGCGATATCCTCAGGTTCGAGCACGATGTGCTCGCGCTGCGCCGCATCGTTCGCTCCATAATAGTCTTGGAGCGAGAGGAGCGCCGCGTTCGACGGGCGATAGGCGTAATGAACCGTCGGACGATAGACGAGCGTCTCGCCATCGAAGACCGAGAAATAATCGGGCAGCGAGACCGATTCGTAATGGGCGATTAAAAGGCCTTGTTTTGCGCCCGGCCCGGGACACCACGAAAAGACCCGTGTGGTCGCGCCCGGTTGAAGGAGGTAAATGCCCGCGCGCGTTCCGTAGGTGTGTTCGCGGGCGGTCTCCGGGAGCCAGCGCTCGTGTGTTCCTACACCGAGCTCCGCGGGTTGCCAGCCTTCAGCGATAAGCCCTTCGACAGACCACGTGTTGTAGAAAACGTGCTTCCGCTTCGGGAGGGGCGACCGCTGACCATCGAATTCTGAGACGTGGACGCCCTTGACACCCGCGTGTTGCATGAGCCGGGCCCAAGCCTCTCGCTCCGACGGGACTTCAAATTCGAGCCCGATATCCCGCGCCACATGGAGAAGGGCTTCTTTTACGAGCCAAGAAACGAGCCCGGGGTTTG
>JAAZAH010000244.1 GCA_012514415.1 Sandaracinaceae bacterium | reverse complement strand
GCGGGGCGTTCGGCGTTCTCCATCTCGATCGGGCCGTAAAGCGCCGAATCCTGCGCGAAGTGTCGCGCCGCGACGTAGGCTTCGAGGAGATAGGCGGGCGAGGTGAGCGAAAGGCTCTCTTCGATGGTGATTCCGGATTTGGCGAGCGTGAGCCCGAGGACCTGCGTCTGATAGTGAAGGAGCACCTGGACGACGCTCATCAGGCGATCGTGGTTCGCGGGATCGATCTCGCTGACGAAGAGGCCGCGCGCCTTGAAGAGCCCGCGGAGCCACTCGAGCCAGCAGCCATGATCGCGTCCGAGAGCGAGCACGATGCGCTGCCCTTCAAACGAGCGGACGCCGGGGCCGAACATCGGGTGGGTGCCGATGACGGAAGCCTCGGTCGCGCGGAGCATCTCATCGACCGGTCCGGCCTTGAGCGAGGTGATGTCCATGAGGAGCGCGTCTTTACGGACGAGCGGCCCGGCTCGCCGGATCACCTCGTCGGTCTCGCGGATGGGGACGCTCACCATCACCACGTCGGCGCGGGGCACGGCCTCTTCAAGGGCGAGCCCCTCCGTACGATCGACGATGAGGACCTCATGGCCAAACTCTTCGAAGAAGCGCTTAAAGAGCGCGCCCATCTGGCCTGCGCCGCCGATGATGGTGATGGTCTTCGCGTCTTCGTCCGCCGAGGGCGCGGGCATCTGCGCGCTCTGCTTTTCGCGGCTCGCGAGCATCACGAGGCGCCAGATCGACTCGGCGATATTGCCGGGGAAACCGAGCGCTTCTGCATCGCGCGATCGAGCCTTGAGCACCTCGCGCTCACGTTCGAGATCGCGGATGGGGAGCCCGCGGCGGCGCTTATCGGCGGCGATATCGAGTGAGATAGCTTGGCGTTCGGCGAGGCGCTCGAGGATCTCTCGATCGAGCTTATCGAGGCGGGCCCTGATCTCGCTGAGTGATTTACCTTGGCTTCCGTGTTCCGGCATCTCTTCTTAATCCTGATCTCGGCCCGCGCGTATGGCAGCATCATTAGAAAATGCGGCCCGGGCTCCGCTTTGCACTATGGCGCAAGCGCCGAAAAAAGGAAGTTGCGAGGCGAAGATGCGGTGGGCCAAACGCGATTCTGGGTTCGCTTTGGGCTCGTTGTGGGTTGGTTCTTGGAGGTAAGCTTTCGCGCTCGGCGCAGGTTTGAACGGGGCTACAGCCACAATCGACAAATTCGGAGCTATGAAGCGCGAGCTTTCCGATTGCCCTAAGCTCCGGAAGCGCGAGCCTCGAACCTGCTTTTCAAAAAGTGAGCGACTTAGCTCGCCGCCTATCGTAAAACTCGCGCCATGGACGACCTCCTCGCTGATCTTCCGCTCAAGCTAAACCTCGTCCTCATCGGCGGCCGCGGCTCGGGCAAGAGCTCCATCGCGCGCAGGATCTACCGCGAATATGGTGAGTTTGAGCATCTCTCTCTCGACACTCTCATCCGCTATGAGGCAGGCGGCGCGCCGATCCCCGAGATCGTTGAAGAGCGCGGCTGGCGCGGCTTCCGCGAGCTTGAATTCGACGTCGTCCAAAAAGCAGCTGCGTTTGAGGGCGGCGCGCTCATCGATTGTGGAGGCGGCGTCGTCGTCGATCTCGATGAGCGCGGCGATGAAATCTTCAGCGAACGAAAGGTGAAGGCGCTCCGCTCCACAGGCGTGATCTTTTATCTACAGCGCGAAGCCAAATATCTCCTTGAGCGCATCGGTCACGATCCAAATCGCCCGCCGCTTAGCGACGAGAGAGGCTTTCTCGAAATCATGAAGCGGCGTGATCCCTTTTATCGGCGCGCGGCCCATTTCACGATTGAATGCGGCGCCCGAAAAAAGCGCGAGATCATCGAAGAGATCCTTGGGCTTTACCGAAAGCGGCTGCTCAGCGCCTAAAGAGGCGGATGATCGGGCGGAGGCGGAGGGGCTTGCCGCGACCTAAAAGGTGGCCGATGAGCGTTCCAAGCCAGGCCGCGGCCGAGGCGAGCCCGAGAAGTGTCGCAGGGAGGTGGGCCCAGAACCCCGAACCGGGCGGAGGGATGACGAGCACGGTCGCGATCATCGTCGCTGCGCCGAAGAGCGCGAGCGCGATCTTCCCCGACCCGAGGTGCACCATCCGTGGGATCTCGTCCATCGCCGGCGTGACGGCGCGCACGCGAATATTTCCGGTCTCAAAATCGTGGAGGAGCTGATCGAGGTGCGTCGGTAAGGTGCGGACGGCGCTCGCGAGTCCCGCGGCTTCGCTCGTAAGATCCGAGAGGATGCGGCCGGGCGCGTAGCGCGCTGAGACGAGCTTACGAAGGGTGGGCTCGAGGATGCCGATGATGTCGACGTCGGGATGAAGCGTCCGGACGATGCCCTCGAGCGTCGCGACGGCCTTCACGAGGATGGCGTATTCGGGCGCGAGGCGGATGCGGAACTTTCCGGCGGCGTTCGCGAATTCCTCGGCGAAGGCGGTGGAGTCGACATTCGCGAGGCTTCCGACCATCAGGTATTCACGGCGGATGCGCTCGATCTCGTGACGGAGCTCCTCGATGTTCACGCGCTCGGTTGGCGTTCCCATCCGAAGGAGCGTGCGCGCGACGGTGGCGCTATCGCCAAGGATGGTGGCCATGGCGACGGTGACGAGATCGTCGCGCTGCCGCTCAGTGAGGCGCCCGACCATCCCGAGATCGATCATGCAGAGCGTTCCCTCCTCGTTGATGAGGATATTTCCGGAGTGCGGATCGCCATGAAAGACGCGGTCGATAAGGACCTGCTTCGCCCCCGACTCGAGGATCGCCTCCACCGCGGCTTTGGCCTCTTCACTCTTTGGCTCGAGGTGGCGGATGGCCTTTCCGCGGAAAAGCTCCATCGTCAGCACCTGCTTCGATGAGAGTTCGGGGAAGGGTCTTGGGACGACGATGTTTTTTTCGGGATCGAGGTTTTCCCTCATGGTGATGAGGTTTTCGAGCTCTTTCGCGAAATCGAGCTCGAGGAGGAGCCCGCGCTCGAACTCCTCGATGATGCCGGTGAGCCCAAGGAGTTGCAGCTCATCGATTCCGGCTTCGAGGAGCTGCGCCAGGATGAAGAGGAGATCGAGATCGCCGCGCATCATCGGCTCGATGCCCGGGCGCTGGACTTTGACGACGACCTCCTCGCCATCGTGCGTCTTTGCGATATGCGTCTGCGCGATCGAGGCGGTCGCGAGCGGCTCTTCACTGAACTCGGCGAAGCGCTCCTTGAGCGGGGCTCCGAGCGAAGCCTCGATCTGCGCCTTCACCTCTTCGAAGCTCAACCGGGGCGCATCGTCTTGGAGCGACTCGAGCGCGTCGATCCATTCCGTGGGGAAGATGTCCCGGCGCATCGAGAGGATCTGGCCGAGCTTGATGTAAGTTGGCCCGAGCTCGCCCAGAAGTTTTGTGAATCGTTCGGGCGCCGATTCACCGCGAAGGGAGGGATCGCGTTCGGGGAGCTTCTTCCCTCCAAAGAGCCGCTCGCCCATCGGGAGCCGGAGCAAGACTTCGCCGAAGCCATGACGGGCGATGATGCCGGCGATGGTCCGAAGTCTCCCGATATCGCGGACGGCGATGCCGAGAATGGAGGATTGATCCGAGCTCATAATCTTCTCCTAAGGCGCCGAGGCGAGCTGCGCCCTAGGTAGGATATCACCCTTCGCCTGCCCCGATCGCTTTTTGGATGGAGTCGAAACCCTCGCGGCGCATCGCGGCGAGCAGCTCACGCTCCATTCGTTTGGGCAGGCCCGGACCGCCGTAGATATAGCCTGTGTAGATCTGGACGAGTGAAGCGCCGGCCTTGATGCGGCGGAAGGCCTCATCGCCGTCCTCGATTCCGCCGACGGAGATGAGCGTGACCTGATCTCCGACGCGCGCGCGGAGCCGACGGAGGACGTCGAGCGAGCGCTCGCGAAGGGGGGCGCCGCTAAGTCCTCCGCTTCCGATGGCCTCGATCTCGCGCTGAGAGAGCGAGAGTCCATCCCGCCGGATGGTCGTGTTGGTGGCGATGATCCCATCGATACCGAGGTTCACGGCGAGATCGGCGATCTGGTCGATGTCTTCATCGGCAAGGTCGGGAGCGATCTTCACGAGCAGCGGGACGTACCTTCCCGCATGCGCGTCGAGGCTCTGCCTCACGGCGCGAAGGAGCGGATCGAGTTTATCGATGGCCTGAAGGAGACGAAGCCCGGGCGTGTTGGGCGAGCTGATATTGACGACGAAATAATCGGCGTATCGTGCAAGGAGGCGCGTCGAACGCTGATAGTCCTCAATGGTATCTTCGTCTTTGACGCGCTTGGTTTTACCGATGTTGACGCCGACGATGGTTTCGCGCTTGCGGCTAAGCCTTCTCGCCGCGCGTTCAGCGCCGCCATTGTTGAAGCCCATGCGGTTGATGAGCGCGCGATCCGAGACGAGGCGGAAGAGACGCGGGCGAGGGTTTCCGGGTTGGGCCTCGGCCGTGATGGTGCCCACTTCGACATAACCAAAGCCGAGAGCGCCGAGCGCTTCATAGGCTTCGGCGTCCTTATCAAGGCCCGCGGCAAGACCGATGGGGCTTGGGAAATCGAGGCCGAAGGCTTTGACCTGAAGCGCGGGATCGCGGTGACCGTTGATGGCGTTGAGGAGCTTCCGAATCGGATAAAAGCCGACGACGAAGCGCAAGAAGAAGAAGGCGAGGCGATGCGCAACCTCGGGCGGCAAGGCGTAGATGAGGGGGCGTAGGAGGCGGTAAATCATAAAGGCATCTCCAGGCTAGCACCGAACTGAACTGCGGGACCGAGGTTGTCGCAACGAGACGCGAAGGGGACCCAGGTTGTTGCAGCGCCGACCCAGGTTGTTGTCGGCGCATGGTTTTTTAACTCTAGTCCAGTATTTTCAAGATTTTCCCGTCGCGATGCGGTTCATCCACTCCATCAATGGTGATAGCATCGCGCTATG
>JAAZAH010000243.1 GCA_012514415.1 Sandaracinaceae bacterium | reverse complement strand
GTTGCGGGTTGATCTACGATTTTCAGCTCATCGCTGAGAGCCCGAGAGAGGCTCATGACACGCCACTGAATGCGGTGATCACTGAAAATGAGATCATCCGCTTCAGCTGAACTCTAGGCTTTTCGGTTTGCGGCTCCTTGAAGGGGAGAAGCGCAGAAAAATTAGGGGAGATGAGGAAAGGTATGGGGGAGAGAATTGTCATCATCGGGAAACCCGAGGGGCACGCTCAAGCGCTCGGTGAAGCGCTGTCAATGAACGGTCTCTCACTCGATTATCTCGATGAGGCCGATACGCTCTACGATCAGCTCGCTTCGCTTTCACCCTCGATCGTGATTCTGAGCAAAGAGCCGGCATGCCCCAATACCCTGCCCGAGCTCGAGCGGTACCGACGCTCCATCGCCAAGCGCGCCTCGCTCGTCGTCCTCGACATGTCCTCCGCGGGTTCAACCCCAAGTGTCTTCGATCTCGAAACCTCTCCGCTTTCGCTATCGCTCCTCGGAAGCTCTGCATCTCTGAGCGCTGAAGCTCCCGCGCGGCTCATCGGCAACAGCCCCGTGATGCGCCGGCTCTTCCACGATCTACAGCGACTCGACGCGCACGACGACACGACCGTCACGCTTCTTGGCGAGACGGGCACGGGCAAAAGCTGGATTGCACGCCTCATCCACGAACGAAGCAAACGCGCGAGCGAGCCCTTTGTCACGGTCGACTGCACCGTGCTCGCCCATAGCCTCATCGAGAGCGAACTCTTTGGCCATGAGCGTGGCGCCTTCAGCGGTGCTGTTACATCGCGCACGGGCTGGGTCGAAGAGGCGGGCGCGGGCACACTTTTCCTCGACGAGGTAGGCGAGCTTCCGCTCGACCTTCAGGGAAAGCTCCTCGGTCTCCTCGAAACCCGTGAGTATTCGCGCGTTGGTGGAAGGCGCCGTCGCCCTTTCCGCGCGCGTGTGATCGCCGCGACCAATCGTGATCTGCCCCGGGCGGTAGAACAGGGGCTTTTTCGCCGCGATCTTTTTTATCGACTCGACGTCTTCACTCTCGAGCTTCCCCCCCTCCGAGAGAGACGCGAAGACATCCTCGCGCTCGCGAACTCGTTCATTCGCAAACGCGCCGAAGAGCTCGGATGGCCCTCGCCGCCGACGCTTTCGCGAGAGCTCGAAGAGGCGCTCCTCGCGCATCCATTCGAAGGCAACATTCGCGAACTCAAAAATCTCATCGAGCTCGCCATGACGCAGCCTTCGCCCGTTCATATGCTCGATCTCGGCGATTTACCGAAGCTCTCTCGAAGGCGGAACGCGCGAAAAAAGGACCCGGATCCGACGCGCCGATCGCAAAGGACCGCGAACGAGTTTCCCGAAGAGACGAGCCTCGATCATATCCGCGAAAGCGCTCAGGAGCGCGAGATGGAGGCCATCGCCGAGGCCCTGATGGTCTCAGGTGGCAACGTCACAAAAGCAGCGAGACTCCTTCAAATTTCTCGGCATCAGCTCTATCGAAAAATGCAGAAGTTTGGTATGCGTTAGATCGATTTTTAGATGGGGGTAAACGCATTATGGAGAACGATCGAGAGCCATATGTTCGCGTAGGGGACGGTCGCGCGCACAAGATCGCACGAAAGCGCGCACGGCCCGATTTCGATGACGATCTCGGCCCACATATCCTTGAGGATTTCACTCTCAGTGAGCTGGCACGACTCATGGATCGCCCCTTCGTCGGGGGTGTAATGAGCCAACTTGAACTCTTCAATGACAATCGAGATGAAATCAAGGACCAGAAAAGAGCGCCGATCGCGCGCTTTGACGAGACTGAGGCGAAAGAGGCGCTTCAACGCTACGAGGGGGTGGTCAGAATGATGGCGCGGCGACTTCGACCCGCCGCGGCACTCGGCCAAGCGCTTGATGAAGACGATCTCTGCGCAGAAGGTCGAGTCGCGGTACTCGAGGGCCTCGCCACCTATCAGCATTATGGAATATCCGAAAAAGCTTGGGTAAGGACCCGCATTCGACAACGAATGATCGACGCGATCCGCAAGCTCGATTTGCGAAGCCGCGACGAGATGAGCCTCGCCGTGAGGCAAGCCAATGGCGAGCCACTCGGTGCCGACGAATACGAGCGTGGGCGGGTGATCCAAGCGCGGCGCTTGATCTCGCTCGATTTTGGCACGGACGAATCGCCGCCACTGGTCGAGCGGCTCGAGTCGCAAGATCTTCTCCCTGCGGAGGAGCACCTCGATCAGCGGATTCAACTCGCCCGACTACGTGCCGCCATCTCGGCCTTACCCGATCGTCAACGCCAAGCGGTCGAGCTCGGGCTCTTCTCCGGGCTCTCCTTGCGT
>JAAZAH010000242.1 GCA_012514415.1 Sandaracinaceae bacterium | reverse complement strand
TCTGCTGAAGCGCGATATCGGCGATTGAGTCCTTAATGAGGATCTTGCCCGCCGCGAGCGCTTCTTCCTGCTCCTTATTGGCCGCATCGTCGCCCTTTTCAGCTTTAGTGCGCTCCCACTGACCCCACGTGTAGGTCTGCTCGGGGAACTCGCGCTCGGCGAGTGCGTAGCCCCAATCACGGAACGCGCCCTCGGTGAACTTCATGATGTTGCCCTTGTGGACAATCGTAACGCTCTTTCGCCCGTTCTTGATCGCGTAGTTGATGGCCGCGCGGACGAGACGCTCGGTTCCCTCACGCGAAACGGGCTTGATGCCAAAGCCCGAGCTTTCGGGGAAACGGACCTTCGAAAATCGCTCGGGGAAGTGCTCCTCGAGCATCTTCGCAAACTTCTTCGTGTCCTCCTCGCCCTCTTGAAACTCGATGCCTGCGTAGATGTCTTCGGTGTTTTCACGGAAAATCACCGTGTCCACCAGCTCAGGCTCCTTCACCGGGCTCGGGACGCCGTCGAAATAGCGCACGGGGCGAAGGCAGACGTACATATCGAGAAGCTGCCGAAGCGCAACGTTCAGCGAGCGGATGCCGCCGCCGATCGGCGTCGTAAGAGGGCCCTTGATGCCGACGAGATATTTACGGAATGCCTCAACGGTCTCGTCCGGGAGCCAGTTCTCGAAATTCTGAAACGCTTTTTCCCCCGCGTACACCTCGTACCAAGCGATCGAACGCTTGCCGCCATAGGCTTTCTCGACGGCGGCGTCGAATACACGCACCGAGGCTCGCCAAATATCACGCCCGGTGCCGTCTCCCTCAATGAACGGAATGATCGGACGGTCACCGACGATGAGTTTTCCATCGTCCCCCATACGGATCGGATCGCCACTCGGGGCTTTCGGGAATTCCATCATGAAACTAACCTCCAATAATCAAATGAGCCGCTGCGCTTATACACCCTCCGGGGTGCAAAGTCAGCTTCACCACCCGCGCGTGGACGCGCAAGCGCGTTGAGGCGCAGCGGCCCTATTCTAGAACACGTTTCACCGTCATGCCTCTTAAAAATCGGGGGTTCCGTGAGCGCACTCTTTTAAACGCGCCCGGCCTCGGCATTGCGTGGCGCGCCCTGCTGGGGCCACATTTGCTGAATCTTCGGAACAACCAACTAACGAGGACGCGGCAGGTTCAGTTTGACACAATCGTCGCCCGAGGGCTACCTCTCGGGATCGGGCTTCGGGTCACAAATGAGTGCCAAATTTCCAATGACTCCCGCCATCCGCGCACTTCGCGAGATGCGCATTGCGTTCACTCCGCACCTCTATACGTACGAGGAGCGGGGCGGCGCGGAAGCTTCAGCGCGGCTCCTCGGTCTCGAGCTTCACAGCGTCATCAAAACGCTCATCATGGAAGACGAAGCAAAAACTCCGCTCGTCGTCCTGATGCACGGCGATCGGAACGTCTCGACGAAAGAGCTCGCGCGCCAGATGGGTCGCCGCTCGATTACGCCGTGTAAGCCCGAGGTCGCCCGCCGTCATTCAGGCTACCTCGTCGGAGGCACCTCCCCCTTTGGGCTTCGGCGCGATATGCCCATCCTGATGGAGCGGAGCATCGCAGAGGTTCCGAAGATTTTCGTCAATGGCGGCAAGCGCGGCTTCCTCGTCGGCCTTGATCCCCAGGAGCTCCTTCGCGCGCTCGATCCTCAGCTCGTGAGCGTCGCGATCGAAAAGCCCTCGGCTTGATCGGCGCAAGCGTTCGTGGGCGCCATCGCCCCAGCAGCGGCCGAGTGGCAACGGACGCGAGCGGTTTCAACGTCCGTCATAGAGGGCGCGCATGCGAAAGCGAAGCTCGTTTCTTTTTCGGCTCAGCTCTAGCTCCTCTTTGAGCGCGAGGATGCGCTCTTTGGTCGCGAGCGTCTCATCGATCTCGACGCCGAGGAGATCCCGAGGGCGGAGGTGCGCGGTCTGACCATGGATGCGCATCCGAATCCGTTCGCGCGTCTCATGGTGGCGTAGGATGGCGAGCAGAGCGAGTGGATCGATGCGATCGAGGCGCGGTCGAAGGCGCATCAGCTCGCCCACAAAACTGATGGGAGACGAACTCGCCCACGGCGTGCCCACGAAGAGATCGACCTTTTGAGCGATGTATTTTGGATGGTGCGCGGTCGAGGTGAGGAGCAGATCGCCAGGTTCGAGGCGAAGTCGGGGCGTGATGCGATCGGGCGCGATGAAATTGCGCTCGCGCGGCGAAAAATCGATTCCCTCATCCGTAAGGTTGCCGACTTTGAGAATGAAAGCGCCCTCTTCTTGATAAGCCGAGCGCGGAGGGGTCTTTCCCGTATTCGCCAGCGAGACCAGTTCACCCAGTGGGACGTTGGAAGGCAAGCGATGCGCCGCTCCCGAAAGCGAGCTCATCATTTTTGCTGGGGCGCTGGCGCGCTTCGCGCCCGCAAAGAGCGCACGTGAAAGGCCGGAAAGCGAAGCCGCCTCACCGAACTCGAGTCGTTCGAAAGGCCGCCTGATCTCCCCGTTTTGGAAGAGCGCTTCGAGCGCATTTCCGAGCGCTTCGAGCTCCGAGCCTTCGATGAAGCGTCCGCTCCGATCGAGGCCGATATTTTGGATGAGCGCATGGGGGACGTCGCGCGGTGCGTCCACGCGCGGATCGCGCCGCCGAAAAAAAAGAACGATCGGGCTCACACTCGCGCCGGCTCCGGCAAAGGTCTCTGCCGGAAGACTGATGAGCGCCTCGGGGATCAGCACACGGTCGAGGGCCGCGCGCGCCTCTTCGAAGCCCCGATTGGTCAGGATGCTCCGGGGAAGAATGAGGGCTGCGTGGCCGCCGGGCGAAAGCCAGCCGAGCGCACGCTCGATGAAAAGAAGCTCGAAAGGAAGGCGCGACTTGACGAAGCGAGCGAGATGAAATTGCGCAAGCGCCGGATCGGACGAGTCGAGCAGGATGCCGTGGGGGGGATTCGAGATCAGAAGATCCACCGAACCCTTTGGAATCACGCGCTCCGCCTCTTGATCCTCGCGAAGCGCATCGTGGCGGATCCCTCGAAAGCCCGGATCGATGGACCCAAGGTGCAGCGACGCGAGCCGAAGAAGCGCCGGGTTGATCTCTCCGCCGAAGAGCTCGATGCGGCGCTTCTCTTTCGACGCGCGGAGGGCGAAATCGCGAAGGAGGACGCCCGCCCCGCAGGCGGGATCGAAGATGCGCAACCCATCTCGAAGCCGGAACGCTCGGCTCAGCGCTTGCGCCAAAGGCTCGGGCGTAAAGAAGATGCCGAGCCCGCGACGAAGCTCTGGAGGAATGAAATGAAGGAGCGCTGGACCACGAAGCTCGCGGTTCATTTCGAGCCAGCCGCTCCGTTCAAACGAAGTAAGCACGGCGTCGGCGACGTCTCGGTCGATCGATGGCGCACGCGTCAAAAATTTTGTGCGCAGGTCGCTTCCTGAATCCGCCCTCTTGATGTTGGCTATGCGCGAAGAGTCGAGCAGCTCGAGCGCGACGAGCACAACCTCGAGCGCCTCATGGGGCGTGAGTCCGGCCCGTGCGCGGAGCAGCTCGTGGATCTCTCCAAAGACGACCCCAAGCCCTTCGCTCTCTTCTCTTCGCATCTTCGTTCGACGCCTACGGGCGATTCCGCTCTCCGCGCTTAGCCGCGCGGATGATGCCTCTCGTGGACCTCGCGAAGATGATCGTCGCTGAGGTGCGTATAGATCTGGGTCGTCCCGATGTCGGAATGGCCAAGAAGCATCTGAACGACGCGAAGATCGGCGCCATTTCTAAGAAGGTGCGTCGCAAAAGAATGGCGGAGCCGGTGGGGGCTCACGTCTTTTTCAATGCCCGCTTCGCGCGCGTAATTTCGAATGAGTTTCCAAAAAGCTTGGCGCGTCATGGGGCCGCGACGGCTCGTGAGAAAAACGGCGCGCTCGGCAGGGCGAGCCCAAAGCGGTCGCACTTCACGGAGATAGCGCTCGATCGCCTCGCCCGTCTCGAAACTGAAGGGAACGATGCGGCGTTTTGAGCCTTTACCGAGGATGGAGACGAAGCCTTCTCCAAGGTTCAGATCCATGAGCTCGAGCCCGACCAGCTCGGAGACACGAAGGCCCGAAGCGTAGAGGAGGTGCAACATGGCGCGATCCCGGATTGCGCGTGGCGCATCGCCCTGCGGCGCGCTCAAGAGGCGGAGCACCTCGTCTTGGCTGAGCGCTTCGGGAAGCTTGCGGAAGGCGCTCGGGTTGACGAGGAGCTCGGTTGGATCATTTGGGCGCGCGCGTTCGTCGACGAGTGATCGGAACAGGCCGCGGATGGCGGCGAGATGCCTCGCTTGACTCCGAGCGGAGAGCCCGCGACGTGAGAGGCTCACGAGATAAGCGGCGATATCGGCTTCATCCACACTCGAAAGCGAGAGCGAGGTCTCCTCGAGGTAGCTGCGAAACGCGCGGAGATCGGACGCGTACGCCTCGAGCGTCTGGGGCGCAAGGCCCATCTCCACGCGCAAGCGGCTCAGATGGAGATCGACGCGCTCATCATCGCTCATCGCCATTTCCACTCAACTATCTCCCGCGGCGAAAAAGATCGCAAATCCTATGCGCTCCCTAAAATCCGGCATCCCACGCCTCCGCTTTTTTCTCCTTTGCCGCTAAACTGATCTCTGAGCGTCGCATCGCGAAGGGCTCGCCCACTCAAACGCGCCTCCATGCTCAGACGATGTCCCTCCTCGCCTTACACTCTCATTTATCACTTTCGATTCCATCGCTTTCGGCAGTGCCTAGCGGAAGCTCCTCTCCGGGATTTTTCCTGCTCTCCTCCTTCTTCTTCTCGCTGGTCTTCGCAGCCATCGGGGTCATCGCGATTGCGCTTCGCGCGGCCGATCGGCGCGCGCGACAACGGACCGACGCGCTTCTTGGCCGCGAGCGCTTGCGAGAGGGCGCATGAGAATCCGCGCCTCTCGTTGCCTCTCTGCTTGCCTTCTGGGAAGCACGTTCGCCCTTTTGGCTCTCGCCCTTCCGGGATGTCAGACGCACGCGCCCTCGACGCCTGTCCTACGCACCCATCTCGAAGACCCCCTTCCCGAGGCTCCTCCCGCTTCGGTCGCGGGCGACACACGCGATGGGAAGCTCACGCTCAGCCTCTCCGAGCCGATCGAAGGTCCCCTCGCCGCCGCCCTTGATTTTTTCGCAGCGCTCATCGAAGGCGATCGCCAGCGGCTCAGCGCAGCGATCGAAGAGGAACTTCTCCGCGTCAACCCTCGCGCCACAAGCTATACGCGCTCCAAAGCCTCTCTGCTCGGCACCCTCCTCCACCCCTCTCGAAGGGCGCATCTCGGCGAAGGAGAGGCGCTATCGCGGCTCGTGGATGTGGAACGCACTCGTTCTCTCTCCATCGATGCGCTCTATGGTGGCGAGCTCCCCGAAAAGGTGAGGCCGAGCGATCACGCGGTCGAGATCCGCCTCACGCGCGAGGGCGTCCGTGCATTTCGCGGGGGCCTTCCGGGAGCCGATGAGCGCTTCGTCGTCCTCGTCCGCGGCGAACCTCCACATCGCATCTTTGGGCTGTAAGCGCGCTCAGGCGCTCGATGCCCGGCAGGATGCCTGCGTTGATGGCGGGCCTCTCTCTAGAAAAGCCGCAACATCAGATTTCGGGCCCTCATGCCGAAGCTTGAGATATAGCCCACTTCCGCAAAGCGAATCGTCCCATCGGCGTCGATGAAGAGTGTCGTAGGAAAGGCTTTGACCCCAAAGCGATCCGCGAGCGCGCCGCTCTTATCGATGAGCATCCGATCCCGGCTGAGTCCCTTGGAGTCGAGGTAGGTGCCGACGCGCTCAGCGTCCCCCGATTGAACCGCCACGCGAACGACACGCGCGCGCTCCGACATGCGATCCACGCTCCCCTCCATCATCCCGCAGACGCCGCACCAGCTCGCCCAAAAATGAACGATCACGCGCTCGCCCCGAAGATCGGACGCGCTGAAGCTCTCGCCATCGATTGTGGTGATGGTAAATTCGGGAAGCTCCCCTTTGACGACGCCCCTCGATTGAAAGGCCCGGAGGCCAAAAATCAGAAGGAGGACGATCGCGATATCGCGGATGAGCCGGAGCGCCTTTTTCATCGAGCCAGAGCTTAGCAGGCCAAGCGCCCTCCTGCTTGTGGCGCGGCCATGTCGCCTCGCGGGCGACGGATGTGCGCTCTTGGTGCCATCAACGCCTGCGATCGGCTAATTATGAGGCATGAACCCCGAGATCGTTTTATCCACGACCCCCAATCCCGAGGTCGCCGTGAAGCTCGCCGAAGGGATCGTCCGAGAACGCCTCGCCGCGTGCGTGAACATCGTCCCACAAGTGCGCTCGATCTACTTTTGGGAAGGCGAAATCCAGCGCGACGAAGAATGCCTCCTCATCATTAAATCCCGGAGCGAACGCCGCGACGCGCTCTTTGCCTATCTCGCGGAACACCATCCCTACGACGTCCCCGAAGTCATCGCGCTTCCCATCAGCGCCGGAAGCGCAAGTTATCTTCGCTTCATCGAGAGCAACACGCTCGAATAGCGTGGCTCAGCTCGCTTGCCGACTCGTCGGCGACCAGGCGCGCCTCTCATCGAGCGCAACGCGCTCGATGGGCGTGGTTCACGCTTGTCCGATGGTATGAACGTTGGACGCGATCTCGAAGACACCGCGACGTTTGGCTGCGGCGAGAATCCGCAGCGCGTCTCGATAGCTTCGCGTGAGGACGGGACGCACCGAGAGCGGGGATGTAAAGGAATACCCCGCAAGATCGGCCGAAACGTTCAGCACTTGGACGTGCGGATAGAGGCGATGAATGAGATCGATCCCGCGCTTTTCTTTTTCGGACAGCACGAGGTTGAGGGTCTGTCTGCCTACGTTGACGATCCCGCGATGGGCGATGCTCTTTCCGCCGGGGCGCAGCATCTCGGGGCGGTAGACATTCGACACCACGATCACATCGGCGCCGGCTTCAACGGCAAGATCGATCGAGAGCGTGCGGACGACCTCGCCATCGACGAGGTAGCGCGATCCCACGCGATGAGGGCGATAGACGCCCGGCATCGCGCATGACGCCGCGACGGCTTTGCTGATGGGGATGTCCTCGCGATGCGCTTTGCCGAAAACCGTTCGTCCTCGACCGTCAATGTCGGCGGCGGAGACGAGAAGCGTACGCGAGAGCGCGCGAAAATCATCGTTCGGAAGGATCTCTTGAAGCTTCCGCTCAAGGCGATCGATCGAGAGCAGGCCGCTGGTGAGGTACCCAGGATGACGAAGCTGTTCGAGGTTTGGAAGCCCGAACATGGAGCGGAGGGGAAGACGCGGTTTACGTCCGGTGCGGAGATAGGCCGGACGGAACCAATCGACGATGTCCTCCGCACTATAGCCCTGAGTGTAGAACGCTCCGATCAGCGCCCCGGTCGAAGTCCCCACGAAGATATCGACGCCGACATCGAGCTCTTCGAGCGCTCGCAGCACACCGAGATGCGCGACACCTTTGACCGCTCCCCCAGATCCGACAAATGCCACACGCGGTTTCGTCATCATCGCTTTTCCGTCCATCAGCCAGCCATCAGCGTAGAAGCCTCTTAATTACGTTCTACACTATGCCAGCCTCGCTGACGAGAAATTCGGATCGGCTTCTGGGAAGCTTCTACTCAGCGGAGCCGTAGATCACGCAATTTCTGTCGCGCCTCGCGGATGAACGGGCTCCGTGGGAAGCGCCGGTTCAATATGCGAAGCGCATCGCGTGCGGTCTCGAGATCGCCGCCCTCTTCGGCCGCGAGGGCAAGGAGGAAGTACGCATCGTCGTGAAGCTCGCGATCATCGTTCTGATCGATGACCGCGCGAGCGAAGACCATCGCCTCGCTATGCCGGCCCATCCGGCGAAGCGCCTCGGCCATCTGGTATTTGAGCTCCGGCACATAGGGCGCTTCATCTTTGAGAGCGAGCGATTCCTCGAACTTCCCGACCGCGTCATGGAAGCGTCCGGCACGCAGCGAGGCGATGCCCGCGTGGTAGGCCGCTTGCGCGAGCTCGGCACGGAAGCGATCCACCGTATCCCGGAACGCCGCGCGCTCCGCCCGCGAAAGGTCGAGCTTATTGATCTCTTCGTAGCCCTCGACGACGAGATCGCGCTTTCCGGCGCGGATGAGCTCGTAATACCGGCCGGCCTCGAGCTCCGCCCGCGCTCGTGCTTCGGCGCGGCGTGATTCTTCGGCCATATCGTTTTTGAGATCTTCGAGCTGCGCCTCGAGCGCCGCCTTCTGCGTCTCGACCTCGCTGATCCGCGCATCGGACGCAAGCTTGAGGCCCGCGAAGGAGAGCCCTGCGACGAGAATATAGGCCACCCCGCTATTGAAGAAGAAGCGACGCTCGTAGCTCTCCTGTTTCTTGGCGATGACCTTGATATCCGCCGACAGGGAGTTAACGAGGTTGCTCGTCTTGATGATCAGACCGCGAGATTCGATGATCTCTTTCTTGATCTCACGGATTTCCTCATCGTTATCGCGCATTGGAATTGAGTCGAACTAGCGCCTCTATGTCCTCAGATCAAGGGGGAAGGTGCGCGAGAAAGCGAAATATCGGGCCGCCGCGCTTGACGCTCAAGCGATGCACACGTAAGACGCTCTCCCGGTGTCTCGTCTCCTCATAGCGTCATTTTGCCTGTTTCTGGTCGCCTGTGGGCCGATGCTTCGCGTCGCGCTCGTCGGGACACCGGAAGCCGACGCCGTGATCGGCAAGCTCGAGCTTGAGAAAGCCGAGGGAGAGAGCGCGCTTATGACGATATGGGTCCGGGAGCTTCCGGCACCCCAAGCGCTCGATGAGGAAGCCGCTCATTATCTCGTATGGATGAGCCTTCCCGATGAGGCGCCTCGGCGACTCGGTGAGCTTCATCGCGATCCCAAAACGCGCGAGGGACGCTTTGCCGCGCCCATCGAAGAAAAGGATTTCGTGATCGAGATCACCGCCGAGATCGACACCGCGCCCGAGACTCCCTCCCGGCACGTCGTGATTCGCCGGCGTATCCATTACTAACCCACTCGAGAAATCATGGCTGATACCACAGACATCCGCAAAGGCTTCAAGATCGTCCTCGACGGCCAACCCTACGTCTTCGTCGACCATCAATTCGTCAAGCCGGGAAAGGGCCAAGCATTCGTTCGCTCAAAGTTGCGGAATATGATTACCGGCAACATCCTCGAAAAGACGTTCAAGAGCGGCGAAAAGCTCGATAAGGCGGACACGCAGGACCGCACGATGCAGTACCTCTACGCCGACGGCGATGGACGCGTCTTCATGGACACCCAGAACTACGAGCAAATCCGCATTTCGGATGAACAGCTCGCGGAGACGGTCTACTACCTTCTCGACAACACCGAGGTTGACGTTGTGTTCTTCGAGGGGAGGCCGATCGGCGTGACCCCGCCCACCTTCGTCATCCTCGAGGTCACGGAGACCGAGCCTGGCTTCAAGGGTGATACGACGAGCAACGTCACCAAACCCGCGACCCTCGAGACGGGGCTCACCATTCAAGTGCCTCTCTTCGTCGAGATTGGCGATAAGCTCAAGATCGATACGCGTACCGGCGAGTACGTCGAGCGCGTCAAGGGCTGAATCATCGGTCGATGATGAGCGCTCGCATCATCGAGGGGAGGATCCTCGGATCGAGCAAGGAGGCGCTATTCGTCCACGACGGGGAGCGCCTCCTTCAATTGCGCATGCCCGCGCCTTTGGAGGAGCGCCGCAGCGACGAACTCGGGCTTGGAGACCTCGTTCGCATCGAGGCGGATGAACGCGGCGAGGCGCTCGTCTAC
>JAAZAH010000241.1 GCA_012514415.1 Sandaracinaceae bacterium | reverse complement strand
ATCTTCTCTAACAAAGGGGGGCGATGTTCATCGAAAGCGCGTGGGAGCCTAGGCTATTCATTCCCGCGCATCTCGCGGGGGAGCGGATAGTAGCCCACGCCGTCGACGACACTCTGGCCGATCTCGGAGAGCGCGAAATCAAGGAATTGACGCGCAATGCCGGTGGGCTCTCCGGCGGAGTAGATATAGAGGAAGCGGGCGAGGGGATAGATCCCTCCGATCGCATTTTCCATGGTCGGTGCGTAGTGGATGCCGTCTTCACCGGCGATCTCAAGCGCTCGCACGCCCTCACCAAAGGCGATGCCGCCATAGCCGATTCCCTTTTCGTCGCGAGCGACCGCGTTGATCACCGAGGCTGTGCCGGGAAGGGTCTGCGCTTCGGCCACAAAATCCTCATCGTCGAGGACCTGCTCCTTGAAATAAGCGTACGTGCCGGAGTTGTTCTCGCGGCTATAGAGGACGATCGGCAGATCCGGCCCGCCGACTTCGCTCCAGTTCTTGATGCGCCCGCGGTAGATCTGCTTGATGGTTTCGATGTTGAGCTTTTTGACCGGGTTTTTCTCGGAGACGTAGACAGCGATCGTGTCGATCGCGACGGGCGTCTCGACGACCTCGGCGCTGCGATTCTTGCGGACGGTTTCGATCTCGCGCTCTTTGATCTTGCGGCTCGAGTTGGCGAGATCGGTGGTGCCGTTGATGAGCGCGGCGATGCCAGTTCCACTTCCGCCGCCGGAGACCTGGATGGTCGAGTTGGCGTTGGCGGCCATGAAGCCCTCGGCCCAGCGCTGAGCGAGGATCACCATCGTATCGGAGCCCTTGATGGTGAGCGTCTGCCGACCGCCGCTCTGCTTGGCGCCCTCGCCTCCCGTGATTTCGTCGTAGCGATTCCCGCACGCGCTCAAGGCGAGGGAGACCGAGGCCAAGAAGCCGATGAGGCAAAGGATTCGTGAGAGGGTGTTCATGTGAAGTGCGCGCGCCTTTCAGAGCGGAGGATGCGTCCCGAATGCAACAGAAATGTGACAGATGCGCAACGCGAGCGGGGCAGACGCCCCAAGGGAAGGAAAGAGGGATGGGAACGGGCGTGTTCTGGGCGATCTCGGCCGCAGGTTCAAACCGGATGGTGCGTAGTTCACACGATCGTCGCGCTTCGGGGCTGCGGCAGCGCGGCTTGGTCGGTTCGGAGGCGATGCGCGGAGACGGCGCCGGAGGTGGGAGCGCTCGCACCCACGCTGAGGCATCCTGTCGGAGTCTTTGGGCGGAGCGAGGAGCGTGACGCGGTTGCGAGCCGGTTTCGACTCGACAACTTCGGCCGCGTACGTGATATGAAGCCCATCGATGGGCGACGCGTTGAGACGATTTTTCGATCAGGCTTTGTCGGAGCTCCGCGATTTTCTCTCCCTCCTTCGCGATCCCGAGGGGCGCGCACGCTTATTCATCGAGCTGCGCCCGGTCATTCTCATCGCGCTCATCCTTTCGATGGTGGGCGTCTTCTTGCTACCTCCGCTCCTCGAGTGGCTGGCGGATGTGCTTTATCCGCCCATCGAGGAGACCGTCACGCGTCGGCGCGCTTTCGGTCGCCGCGTCGCTCAAACCGTGGTGACGGACGATCCGCGGAACGAGCTTTTCGCGCCGCGGATGCTCGCGATCTATCGCTATCTTGCCTCGGCGACGGCACTCTTCTTCGTGTATCGCGCCGCACGGCGTGCCCTCCGCGGTGAACATTTCGCTTCGAAGCCCTCATTTGAAGCCACCCTCGTCTCGGGTGCGAGGACGCTGCTGTCGGGTATCGGTACGCGCGAAACCGCCACGTCCGCGCCGCCGCTTGCCTCGAGTCCGACGCTCGTTCAAGCCGCCGGCGATGGTTCAATCGCGGGGAGATATCAGATCAAGAGCGAGCTTGGACGGGGTGGGATGGGCATCGTCCACCTTGCCGAAGACACGAACCTTCAGCGCGAGGTCGCGCTTAAAGAGCTCCCCGCTGCTTTCATGGCCTCAGACGTGATGGCCGAGCGCTTTCGCGTGGAGGCCAGGGCGCTCGCTCGCCTGAGCCATCCCGGAATCGTTCAAGTCTACGATCTCATCGAGACCGACCAAGGAAGCTTCATGGCGATGGAATTCGTCCGGGGCGGCCCGCTCGACGAATATCTGAACGGGAAGCTGCCGCTCGCACTCGACGAATTTTACCGCCTCGCCCCGCTCATCGCGCGGGCGCTGATGCACGCGCACGAGGCGGGCGTGATTCATCGCGATCTGAAGCCCGCGAACATCCTCATCAGCGAGGAGGGCGAACCGAAAATCACCGACTTTGGCCTCGCCAAGATGCATGAAGGACCGAAACTCACCCAGGCCTTCACCATCATGGGATCGCCCGCTTATATGAGTCCCGAGCAAGCATCGGGCGAGATCGCCGACGCTCGCTCCGACATCTATTCCCTCGGCTGCACCTTCTATGAGATGATTACGGGGAGGCTCCCTTTTGAGACGAGTGGCCCGCAGCTTCTCCTCTCGCATCTACAAGAAGAGCCGCCGCGCGTGGCTGAGCTTCGACCGGAAACGCCTGCGCATATCGCCGAGCTGCTCGATCGCATGCTCGCCAAATCCCCCGACGATCGCCCGAGCCTTCAGGAGATCGTCGAGCGGATCGATGAAGCCGCCGAGGCAAGCGTGGTTTGAGCGGCGCTGATTTCAAGCGTCGCTCGAGCCCGCGCGCCCTACCCACGCAAGCAGCTCCGGGAAAAGTCCGGCCTTGAGCTTCTCTTTTTCGGCGTCCGTGAGCCCGCTCTCCGGATGGCGGTAAATCAAAAAGCCCTCGAGCCCCAGGATGAGCTGGAGGCAGAGGGTCTCGTGAAGCTCGGGATCGCGCGTCGTCGGGATGGATTCGGTGATGAGGCGCACGACGCGATCGATGAGCTGACGGCGCATCGGCCCAAGCTTCGAGCCCGGACGCAGAGCCTCGGCCGTGAGCTCCTGAAAGAGTCGTCCGTGACGCTGCCAGAGAGAGAGGTAGAGATCGAGCCCGGCGCTCAATTTTTCGTTGAGCGTTTTTTGTTTCGAGACGCGCCTCGCGATGTTTCCTTCGAGGATGGCGAGCGCGCGCTGAAAGAGCGCTGAGGCGAGATCCTCCTTCCCTGCAAAGCGCTGATAGAACGTGGTGCGCGACACCTCGGCGAGGACAAGGATGTCCTCTACGCTGATCGCTGCATATCCATGCTCTGCGAAGAGCGCCTCGGCGGCGATAAGGATGCGCTGAACGGAAGGGGGACGATCGGCAATGAGATCGGTCGCCCCGACGATATGCGTCGGGACGGATTCTCGTTCGGGATCGAGCTCTGGAAATTTTGTGGACGTCATGATGTGGGATGATTTCGCCCGCCATGCCAACGCGGGAGCGAGCGCGGCGCGGTCCTAGGCTGGGCTTGGCGCGCTCGCATGCCCCTCAACAAAGCGGACGCGATACTCTCCCTTTTTATCACGATTTTTATCCGCTCTACGTAAAAACTCCGCGTAGTTTGCGCGTCCGATGCGATAGAGCACACTCGCTGCGAGGGGGGATGCGAGATAAACCGCCGATTGGACGCGACCGACGCCGCGGAGGAGCCGAAGCGCCCAATAATTGTCGCCGAGATCCTCAATCTGCATCCCGGTCACGTATTCATTCCCTGAGAGGTAGCGGCAGCTCTGATGGAGAAACTGACGGACGTGCGGGTAGACGATGGTTTCTCCGCCCGAAAAGGTGCGCGCCACATTATCGAGGACGAGCTTTGTTGCAGGGCTGAGCTTTTCAGGCTGAGCCTGATGTTTGAGCGAGGCGAGGAAGAAGGCCTGTTGATCGTGGATGGAGTCGGGGAGGAGCTCGTCTTCGATGCCGAGGAGGTAGCCGCCATAGCGCCACATATGAATGTAGGACTCCACGTCCTCATCGCGAAGGGTGACGCCGAGGCGTCCGAGGCTTCGGATGTTGAGGTATCCGAAGAGTCCAAGCGTGATGGCGAGATCGTGCTGGTTGATGGGCACCTCGGTCGGATGCTTGAAGCGCCCGCTTTCGACGAGGCTTCGGCGAATGGCGGAGTGGAGGAGACGAACGCGAATGAGCAGCTCGTAGGCGCTCCCACCCGGGCGGATGGCTTCGGGGAACGCCATGCTCACGACCATTTTGGTCGTCTCGGTGAGCCGCCGGGTCGAGTCGCCACTCAGCATTCCCGTCATCGAAGTGATCAGCGCCATCTTCGTGAAGACAGCGCCGCCGCAGAGGCTCCCGCTGAAGAGCGAAAGGCCCATCTGGAAGGGGAAGGCGGCGAGCAGTTCTTGCCCCTTCCGCATCGAGTCGAAATCCACCCATGCGGGGACGTCGCGATAAAAATCCAAGAAGGCGCGCGCCTCGGGGTTTCCGGCTGCGGCGAGTTTCTCTACCTCGCCGAGGAGATTGTGAACCTGTTGGAGCGAGCCTTTTTGCGCGATCTGCTCGATCACCGCGTCGCTCAACGGATCGCCCTTTCGGCGCCACGCGCTCAAACGCTCCTCGGTATAGGGGTCGACATAGGCGAGCTGATCTCGCCGCGGGATGATGTGCATCGGGATTTGCTGACTCATGAGTTTGGACTTCTCAATAATACACTTCGTATGATATATTCAAGATGATTTGACGGAGATTGGCTCGAAAGGACGTACCGATGGATCTCGATCGAATGCTTGAAAAATGCCTCGCTGGACAGTGGCGGATCTCAGAGCTGGATTGGGATCGCACGCCACCTCCGATGAGCCGAAAGAAGGAGGAGGAGGTCGTCCAGTACTTCACGGACATGGCAGGGATCGAGCGCATCGCTGCGGCGCTCTTCGAGGAACAAGCGGCAAGAGCAAAGGATCCTCGGCTGAAGGCCATCTTCAAGACCTTCGTCGACGATGAGCTTCGCCATGCGCGCGCAGCCGAGCTCCTTGCGGAGCACTACAACGTCAACAAATACCGCGTGTACCGCCAGAGCGAATCACTTCACCACTTCGCCTATCATTTCATCAACGCGCTTCGGCATCTTTCGGCCGAAGTGGCGACGGTTTACGTGACGGTCGGCGAGCTTCTGCTCGATGTGGCGCTTCTCCGCTCGATCGATTGCTTCGTGGACGATCCGATGTCGAGTGAGGTCATGACGAGGATCAACCGCGACGAATCCCGCCATATCGCGATGGATTTTTACATGACCGAATATTACGCCTCGGACGCATACCAAGAAGAACTCGCACGACAGCCCAAAAAGTCCCTCCGCGATGAGCTCGCAGCTTGGTACGCCTTTGGCCAGACCATGCGCCACGCGCGCCCCTTCCTAAAGGCGATCTTCCTCGATCCAATGTCCGAGATCGATCCAGAGGGCGAGCGCATCCTCGAGGCCTTCTCGCGCTATCAAAATCTCATCGAGCGCCCGAATGTGAGTAAGAGGCCGCTCCCTGCAACGATCCTCCGCACGCAGAGGCTCGCATCCTATCGGCCGACGAAGAAGATCGCCGATCGCTTCGCGCACATGATCGGCCTCCCCGCGCAAATGCTCGATCCCTCGCTCCTCGAAAAACGCGCCATCCGCCAGCGCACCCAACCTGGGCGCGTGGAGGCCAAGCTCGCATAATGCCTTTTCCCGCGCGTGGCGCGGTGCTAGCACGACATCATGACGACGATCTTCTTTACGGGATTTCCCGGCTTCCTCGGTCGAGAGCTTCTCCCTCGTGTGCTCGCTCGAAGCAGTGAGACGCGCGCGCTATGCCTCGTCCAATCCAAGTTCAAGCGCGTGGCGGAGGATGCCGTCAACGAGCTCGCCGCGAAAGAGCCGTCGCTCAAGGGGCGGATCGAGCTCATCGAGGGCGATCTGACGAGAAAGGATCTCGGGCTTGGGAGCGAGCGCGATTCGATCGCAAAAGGCGTGAGCGAGATTTATCACCTCGCTGCCGTCTACGATCTCGCCGTCAAGCGCGAGGTTGGCATGGCGATCAATGTGGATGGCACGCGCCACCTCCTCGATTTTGCCCGTCGCTGTGAGAAGCTCGAGCGCCATCAATATGTGAGCACTTGCTATGTGAGCGGCAAGCATCCGGGCATCTTCCGCGAGGAGGATCTCGATGTCGGGCAGCGCTTCAATAACTACTACGAGGAGACCAAATTCCTCGCTGAGGTGCTGGTGCGCAAAGCGATGGAAGAGGGCATGCCGACCTCGATCTATCGCCCCTCCATCGTCGTCGGCGATAGCAAAACCGGCGCCACGCAGAAATACGACGGGCCCTATTTCGTGATCCGTTACTTGCTGAAACAGCGGACCAGCTTCGCCCTCGCTCCTTCGACTGGCGATCCGACGCGGACGCGCCTGAACATCGTGCCTCGCGATTATGTGGTCGATGCGATCGCGCATCTAAGCGGCCTCAAGGGATCGCTTGGGAAGACCTATCAGCTGGCCTCGTCGGAGCCTGCAACGATCGCGGAATTGATGGACATCCTCTCCAAGACGACAGGGAAACGTCTCATCCCGGTGAAGCTCCCCGAGGGCTTTGGCCGATGGGCGTTGAACCGTTATCCCTCCCTCTCGAACGCCTTTGGGATGCCGGGTGAAGTCCTCGATTATTTTGTCCACCCGACCTTCTATACGGCGCATGTCGCCGAGACCGATCTCGCGGGAACGGGCATTCATCCAGCGCCACCGGCCGAGCTCCTCGCGCGAATGACCGATTTTGTGCGGGCGAATCCCGACATCTCGTCCTCGGCCATGATCTGAGCGTTCAACGGACCGACGAGTTTCCGCACGCTCGTTGGTTTTTCTCCGAGGCGCCGCTCTTTTGCCCCCCTCGCCCCAGGGGAGCATTCTGTTTGCATCAAAACTTTCCGTTGAGGCTTGCGCTTCGGTAAAAGGGGTGCGAAGCGGGTAGAGTGGGTTAGACTCAATTTGAGGAGCTTCGAGTAGAGATGATGAATCGATGGAGCCGATGGGGCGTGCTCGGGTTGGCGTCGTGCCTATTCTTTAGCGCCTTGCCGATCTCGGAGGCCGCTTCCTTGTCCAAGCGCGAGGCGCTCGCACGCGCGGCGCTCGATGCGCCAAACGATTTGAATCTCCAGATCACCTACGTTGAGGCTCTCATCCGCGCCGCCGAATTTGGCGAAGCCCAAGCGGTCGTGAGCCGGGCCCTCCGACGCGCTCCTCGTTCGCTCGCGCTTCTCCTCGCCGAAGCGAGGATCGTCTTTGCCCGGGGTGATCTGAGGAATGCCCGTCGCGCCTGCGCGAAGCTCCAGCGGATCGACGCGCGCGCCATCGAAACGCGGCTCTGCGTCGCCGAAGGCTTTCTCGCGCTTCAACGATCGGCCCGCGCGTTTGAAGAGCTCGATGCGCTTATTCGCGAAGCGCCCGAACGCTTCGACATCCGATTGGCCCGCGCTGAGGCGATGCGGCAGCGGATGCAGTTCGAAGAGGCCGAGGCCGAGTATCGCGAAGCGGCGCGGCTTGCCCCAGACGATCCTCGCCCGACGATTGGGCTTGGCCTCCTTTACGAAGCGGCGGGGAGAAAAACCGAAGCGCGAAAAATCCTGAGCGAGGTGAGCGGAGAAGGGGAGCTCTACCCCGAGCTTCTGCTCGCGCTCGGTCGACTTTCTTCGGGGCTCGCTGCGAGAAACGCGCTGGAACGCGCCAATCAAGCGCGCGCCAAATGGCCCGAGGCGCTCATCGCGCTCGCCCAACTCGACCTCGAGGAGCGGCGGTTTGGTGATGCGATCAAACGCTTCGATGCGGCGCTTAAGCTCGATCCCTATGCGGCCTTGGCGCATCTTGGTCGGGGACTTGCGCTCTCGGCGACTTCTCGTGATGCCGAAGCTCGCGAGGCCCTCTCGCGCGCGCTCGAACTTGCGCCGACCATCGCGCGAGCTCACCTCGAACTTGCG
Source organism: Sandaracinaceae bacterium (assembly GCA_012514415.1). Classification (GTDB taxonomy): domain Bacteria; phylum Myxococcota_A; class Polyangia; order Polyangiales; family Houyiibacteriaceae; genus JAAYBZ01. Next base: position 1,783 of record JAAZAH010000241.1, on the reverse strand, counting down.
CGGATTGCCGCGCGTCACGGTGAGATCGAAGACGCGCTCGAAGCGTACCGAAGGGCGGCGGATCTGGATCGCGCCAACATCCTCCCCCTCCTCGAAGCGGCCGCCCTCTGCATCGAAAATGGTCGGCCGACCTTCGCGCTCGCCTATCTTGATCGCGCACGAGAGCAGGAACCCGAAAGCGCGAGGCTCTTGATGCTTTATGGGGACGCGCTCGCAAAGCGCGGAAAAAAGGCTGAGGCTAGAGAGTATTATGAGCGCGCGCGTAAGGGCAAAGGACCGCTCGATCGCGCAGCCCTTGAGCGAGCGGTCTCGGCACTTGATTGAGCGGCGGCTTTCCAAACGCCTCCACTTCCGTTAGTAGGAGGTTCGCCGATGTATTCTCGCTGCCTCCAAACCAACGCTTTTTATCGGATGCTCGCTCGGGTGACACGCCGCACCGCGCCGCTTTTCACGCTTTTCGCGGTGCTCGCGCTCGGAGGATGCGCGGGAAGCACGGTCTCGACCTCGGCCCAGCCCAAGATTAGCGCCGAGGATGCGCGCGAGGCGTACGAGCAGGCGTTGCTCCGATTCTTCCGCGAAGACTGCATGGGCGCCGATCCCCTCTTTCGCGCGATCCGGCGCGAGCATCCTTTCAGCCGTTTCGCTGCGCTCTCAGAGCTTCGGATCGGTGACTGTCAGCTGATGCAGAAGCAGCACGCCGAGGCGATCGAGACCTTCAAGACCTTCATCCGCTTTCGACCCTCGCATCGCGAGGTGCCTTATGCGCGCTTCATGATCGCAAAAGGTCATTTCGAGCAGATCCCGAATGATTGGTTTCTCGCGCCACCCTCGCATGAGCGAGAGCTCTCACCGGCGCGGGAGACCGTGGACGCCGTCTCCGATTTCATCCGCCGTCATCCGGACGATGAGCGGATCGAGGAGGCGAGCGAGATGGCGAAGAAAGCTCTCACCATCCTCGCGAATCACGAACTCTACGTCTCCAATTTTTATGAACGCGCCAAGCAATACGATGCCGCAGCGCGTCGGCTCGACTATCTCCTCCGCCACTACCAAGGGAGCGGAAAAGAAGCGGAAGCCTTACTCCGCCTAGGGCGTATCTATAGGAAGATGAAGAGGTTCGATGACGCTCAGAGCTCCTTCGAGATCCTGATCGCCACCTATGGTGAGAGCGAGGAGGCCGAGGAAGCAGCGAGAGAGCTCCGCTCCTTACCCAAGGAGAAGGCCGAGCGCCCCTGAGCCTCTTCTTGGGGGGCGTATGAACGAAGAGATCCGGCAAAACCTCGCGCTCGGCCGGGAGTATTTCGAGAAGCGAGAGTTCGATAAGGCGGAGCCTCGCCTACAGCGCGCCGTGGACGTCGGCGCAAAATACGCGGATATCTTCCAAATGCTCGGAGTGATTCGTCACGATCGAGGGGATTTCGAAGCGGCGATGGAGGCTTTTGAAAACGCGCTCGAGCTCAACCCCAATTATACCGAGGCCGCGCTCAACCTCGTCGTCACCTACAACGATCTCGGTCGATATGAGGACGCGCGGCGCCTTTACCAGGACATTCTTCGAAGCCGCGAGGAAGAAGAGGGCGGGCTCGACGTCCACATCAAGGGGCGCCTCGCGAACCTTCACGCGGCGCTCTCCGATGCCTATAAAGAGGCGGGGCTCCTCGCCGAGGCGATGCACGAGCTTCGAAAAGGCGTGCTGCTCTGTCCCACCTTTGCGGACCTTCGTGTGCGGCTTGCGCGCCTTTACCTCGACGCGCGCGATTATCGTGGCGCGCGTCTTGAGCTT
>JAAZAH010000240.1 GCA_012514415.1 Sandaracinaceae bacterium | reverse complement strand
GGGCTTGATCCGCCCATTTTCGTGCTTATTTTGGATCGTGATATGAAGATCGACCGACTCACGGAGCGATCGAGGGCTGCGTTGATCGCCGCTCAGGAGATCGCAGATTCAAAAGGAAATCCGGAGCTTCAACCGGAGCATCTCCTCGCCGCGCTCCTCGTTCAAGAGGACGGAATCGCTGACGACATTCTCGAAAAAGCGGGATTGAATGTCGATCTGATTCTAAAGAAGCTCGACGACAATATCGCACGCTTCCCCCGCGTGACCGGAGGCGCGCAGGCAACCCTTTCATCGCGACTCCGTGCGGTGCTCACCCGCGCGTGGGACGAGGCGAGTAGCCGAAAGGATGAATATATCTCCGCCGACCACCTTTTGCTGGCCGCGCTGAAGACCGACGCCCCGAGTCGTGATCTCCTTGGGATCGACGAGTCTGGGCTCCGCAAGGCCATCGACGCGGTTCGAGGCAAAAAGCGCATCCTCGATCAGAATCCCGAAGGCACTTTCCAGGCGCTAGAGAAGTACACCCGCGATATCACGGCCCTCGCCAAAGAAGGAAAGATCGACCCGGTGATCGGGCGGGACGAGGAGATCCGCCGCGTGCTTCAGGTCCTCTCGCGCCGCACCAAAAACAACCCCGTCATCATCGGCGAGCCCGGTGTGGGTAAGACCGCCATCGTCGAAGGCATCGGTCAGCGCATCGCCCAGGGGGATGTGCCGGACTCCCTCCGAGACAAGCGAGTGCTTTCGCTCGATCTCGGCGCGCTGATCGCTGGCGCGAAATTCCGTGGTGAGTTCGAAGAGCGTCTCAAGGCGGTCCTCTCCGAGATCGAGGAGAGCGAGGGTGCCGTCATCCTCTTCATCGATGAGCTTCATACGCTCGTTGGGGCGGGCGGCGCCGAAGGCTCGATGGACGCGAGCAATATGCTTAAGCCCGCGCTCGCTCGCGGTGAACTTCGCTGCATCGGCGCCACCACGCTCGAGGAGTACCGCAAATACATCGAGAAGGATGCCGCCCTCGCGCGCCGCTTCCAGCCGGTCTACGCGGACGAGCCGAGCGTCGAAGACACGATCGCGATCCTTCGCGGTCTGAAGGAGCGCTACGAGGTCCACCACGGAATCCGCATCCAAGACTCGGCCATCATCGCCGCGGCCACGCTCAGCGATCGCTACATCACCGATCGTTTCCTCCCGGATAAGGCGATCGACCTGATCGATGAGGCGGCGTCGAAGCTGAAGATGGAGATCGAATCGCTTCCGGCCGAAATCGATCAGCTCGAGCGTCGAACGACTCAGCTCGAACTCGAGCTCGCAGCGCTCAAGCGTGAGAGCGATGAGGCGAGTAAAAAGCGCGCCGAGTCCCTCCACGAGGAGCTCGCCTCGCTTAAAGAAAAGCGCGACGCGATGCGCGCCGAGTACATGCGCGAAAAAGAGCTTATCTCAGCCATCCGCGAAAAGCGTGAGGCGATTGAGAGCGCGCGTATCGAGGCGGAGCGGGCCCAGCGGACAGGCGATCTCGATCGGGCGAGTCGCTTGATTTACGGGGAAATCCCCGAGCTTGAGCGTGGCCTCGCGGAGAAGCAGTCGGAGCTCGAAGCGCTCCAAGACAAGGGCAGCTTCCTCAATGAAGAGGTCACCGATGAGGAAATCGCGGGCATCGTTTCGCGCTGGACGGGCATTCCCATCCGTCGGATGCTCGAGGGCGAGAAAGAAAAGCTTCTCCAAATGGAGGAGCGTCTCGGTGAGCGCATCGTCGGCCAAAAGGAAGCCGTCCACGCCGTGAGCAACGCGGTTCGTCGCGCACGGGCGGGGCTCTCCGATCCCAATAAGCCCATCGGATCCTTTCTTTTCCTTGGACCGACGGGGGTCGGTAAGACCGAGCTCGCGAAGGCCCTCGCTGAGCTTCTCTTCAACGACGAGCGCGCAATGCTCCGCATCGATATGAGCGAGTATATGGAGAAGCATTCGGTGAGCCGGCTCATCGGCGCACCTCCGGGCTACGTCGGTTATGAGGAGGGCGGCCAGCTGACCGAGCCCGTGCGGCGTCGGCCCTATTCGGTGATCCTCTTCGACGAGATCGAGAAGGCGCATCCGGATGTCTTCAATGCCCTTCTTCAGGTGCTTGATGATGGGCGGCTCACGGACGGCCAAGGACGAACGGTCGACTTCACCAACACCGTGATCGTGCTCACGTCGAACCTTGGAAGCGCCGAGATCAGTGAAATCCACGATCGGGACGCGCGCGCGACTGTCGTCGGCAATATTCTGAAGCAGGCATTCCGGCCCGAGTTCCTCAACCGCCTCGATGAGACGATCATCTTCGATCCGCTGAGCAGCGAGGAGCTCCGCGCGATCGTCGAGATTCAGCTCCGTGGTTTCGAGGAGCGCCTCCGCGAGCGCGATCTCGAGCTCGTCGTCACCGATGCGGCAAAGGACGCCCTCGCACAGCTCGGCTACGATCCGACCTATGGCGCGCGACCCCTCAAGCGGGCGATTCAGCGGCATCTTGAAAATCCGCTTGCCGAAGAACTCCTTGCGGGGAATTTCCTCCCGGGCGATACGATCGAGATCGACGCGATCGATGGAAAAATCGGGTTTGCAAGGCTTCGAGATCGCGGCGAAGACCGGCCGATGGCGTGAGCCCGCCGCGATTTTCCCCCGGTCCCGAGGCGAAAATCGCGGACTTCTCTCGATCTTTGCCGAAGATCAGCTAAGTTAAACCAAGCACGATCGAAAATATTTCGATCATTTACTTGCGCGCGTGCGCTGGATATGACAGCTTGCGCGCCCACTCACGCCTTTTAAGGATGGTGCGGAGGTTATGAGCGAAGGTTTGATGACGAACGTCGAAGCGATTCAGTGTAAGCCCGTCGAGGTCCAAGTTGGAGACCGTGGCGTCGAGAGGGCTGTAAAGCACCTCAAGCGCAAAATGGCGGCTGAAGGGATCCTTCGCGAGCTCAAGCGCCGCCGCCACTACATGAAGCCCTCGGTTCGGCGCCGGAAGAAGGCCGCGGAGGCGTCGCGCCGCCGCCGCAAGCGCGTGCGTCAGCCGGATAGCATGTGAGCCTTGGGGGGGCTGAATGACGCTCCCTCTTCGAAGCGTTTTGGAAAAGAGCCTGCTTTCCGGGGCTCTTTTTTGCGTTTTGAGCGTGTTTTCGCTCGCCGGATGCGCTGAAGTGGAACGGGCGTACCCGCCCGAGCGCCCGGTCGAGCCCCCGGTCGGCATGAATCATCGCAGTTGGGGAGCTGCGATCTTCCGCGAGATGGGTTGTGCGGGCTGCCATAATGTCGGCGGGGTTGATGAGGCTGGCGGGACAATGCTCGGGCTCGTCGGAAAAACAAGGCGCCTCGAAGGCGGCGGCGAGGTCGTGGCCGATCGCGAATACATTACGCGTAGCATCCTCGATCCTTCGGCAGAGGTGGTCCTCGGCCGGCCGAATGTGATGCCCAGCTACCGCGGAAGGCTCGGCCCACAGGAGCTTGAGGCCCTCGTCGATTTCATCGTCTCACTGCGCTAGAACCGGCGGATGATCCAGCCCGCCGCATTCGATCTGACGCGGTGCGTAAACATCTGGTAGATTTGCTGGGATGATCACGACGGAGCGGCTCAGCCGTGATGAATTCATCGCGACGCTCGACCTCAGCCAATTGCGCGGTGAGGTGGACGGGGAGACGACGCTCAAGCCCACCATGGCGCCTCGCCTCCGGTCGCCCTATCGCGTGAGCCCGCTCAAGCGACTCTCACAAGCGGTCTTTTCGAACCTACGCCGCGACGAAGATCTCGCACTCAAGGGGACGCTTGCTGAAGGCGGGATGGGGATCATCAAACTCGCCGAGCAGTCGAACCTGAAGCGCGAGGTGGCGGTCAAGACGCTGAAGGACGAGTTCCTCGACCAAGACCTGATCGAGCGCCTCCTTCGCGAAGCACGCATCACGGGGCTCGTCGAACACCCCAATATCGTTCCACTTTACTCACTTAGCTACGACCACCGCGGTGCACCCCTTCTTGTGATGAAGCGGATCGAGGGCGAGTCCTTTCGCTCGTTCATCCGCGGCGATTGCGAACCACCCGCCGGGGAGGACCGCCTCGAATTCCTCCTCACCGTCCTATTGAGCGTCTGCGATGCCGTCCACTATGCCCACAGCCGCGGCATTCTTCACCTCGATCTCAAGCCCGACAATGTGATGATCGGCGCTTTCCGCGATGTCTACCTCGTCGATTGGGGCGTTGCGTGCAGTATCAACGAGGAACATCGCGGATTTCTTCCGCTCGCCGATGAACTGACGGAGGTCCTTGGAACGCCCGCCTACATGCCGCCCGAGATGGTGGATCCAAAAAGTGGCAAGCTCGGAACGCGGTCCGATGTTTACCTCTTGGGTGGGCTCCTTTTCGAGATCCTAGCCAACCGCCCGCCGCATGAGGGCGAATCGATAAAAGACCTTCTTTACGCCGCGTATCGTGGAAAGATCGGTCCGCTTCCGAAGGACACGCCCCGCGAGCTCGCTGCCATCGTGCGACGCGCGATGGCCGTAAATCCCGCGCGCCGCTATGCGTCAGCCGAAGAATTTCGCCAGGCCGTCGCCAACTTTGTTCGGTATCGACCGAGTGTCGAGCTCGCCGAGCAAAGCATGAAGGAGCTTGGCGCGATTCGGGACGAGCTCGGACGGATGGATGAGCGGAGCGAGATGCGGACGAAAGAGCTGCTCAGGCGCTTTGCGGAATGCCGCTTTGGTTTCGCACTCGCGCTCCGGGAATGGCAGGAAAATTCTCTCGCGCGGGAGGGGCTCGCCGAAGCCACGCTTTTGATGGCGGGCTTTCATATTGACCACGGCGAGGCGGACGCAGCCGAAGCGCTTCTCGACGAACGGCTCGAGCTCGACGGGGGACAGTCGGAGCGGCTCAGCGCGCTCCGAGAGGCGATCGCACTCCTGCGTGCCGAAGCGGCACGTATGGAGGAGATGCGGGCGCAGCAGGACGATGGGGCCGCGCGGAGGGCGCGCGCACTCTATATTCTCATCGCGGCGATTGCCTTCAACATCCCGCTCCTTATCGCGTGGGTGCTCACGCAAATCGGCCTATATCGCTACGAGTCTTGGCATTCACTTGCCTTTTCGACTCTTTTATCGGGGCTCCTCGGTGCCGCAGCGCTTGGGATGCGGCGGGAGCTGATGCCGAACCGCGCGAGCCGACGCATGGTGCTCGCGATTTGTGTGACGAGCGTTCTCCTCGTGCTTCGTCGCCTCGTCGCCCTCGCCCTCGGACGAGAAGAGATCCGAGATATCGCGACCGATCTTTTCACCTTTGGGAGCTGCTTCGCCGTTCTCGCCACGATCACCGACCGGCGGCTTTTCTCTCCCGCCATCGCCTTCATCACTGCCGCGCCTTTTGTGATCCGCTTTCCCGACCATACTTTCCTCATCGTCGCCATAGCGAGCCTCATCGGCATCGGCTCCACATCGGCGATGTGGCTCGTCTCCGATCGTCGAAGGCGCCGTCGAAGGCGGTATGAGCGCGAGCTCAAGGAGCGCATCAGCTTCAGCCCGCCCCCGCCTCCGGAGATTTAACGGACGACGTACGAGCTTCAGAAACGGCTGCGACGTGCTCGCCAGCGTGGCGCGGCACCCTCTGCCCCCCGCGGGATCTTAGGGTGCGATTTCGAAGAGCTCACCCGAGGGAACGATCCGTACGCCAGGAAGGGGTTCTTCAAAGGCAAGAGCAATGAGCGCGCGGCCGACCCGCTCACCCTCGATGCCGCGGAGTGCGCGGGGAAGGAGTTTTGAAAAGGGCGCGGCGAAGCTCTCGGCAAAGCGGCGCTCTTCGCGCTCACCGAGAAGAAGCGACGGGCGGACGAGGGTGAGCGACTCAAAACCCATCCCGCGAAGGGCACGTTCAACGTCGCCTTTCACCCGCGAATAAAAGAAGGGTGAACGAGCATTCGAGTTGAGGGCCGTGACCGCGATGAAATGTCTTACCCCGCGAGATTTTGCGGCCTCGGCGAAGGCGAGGACATAATCGTGATCGATGCGACGAAACGCTTCCTTGGTTCCGGCGACTTTGATGGTCGTTCCAAGCGCACAGAGGGCGACATCGGGTGATTCATCTGCAGGAACCTTTGCGGAGATTTCCTCGCTGAGCTTTTCGAAATCGATGATGGTTTCCTCGTAGCGCGCCCCCTCGAGGCCCGTGCTTCGGCGAAGAAAGGCGCGAAGGAGTCCGGGGCGCTCATCTTGGATGAACGAACGGACGGCGCCTTTTCCGACGAGCCCCGTTGCGCCCACCAACCAAATCGTCGGCTCACGTTCCATGCTTCTTCTCTAATCGCCTTTGGTGTGCGTGGCAATGCCGCGCACCTACATCGGGCGATGGGATGCGCCACCGAAAAGCGTACGAGCCCCCAAACCGCGCGTCACTCAACCTTCCGTTTTCAGCGCCTCGCGTTTTGCCTCGAGCGCGCGCCTTAGGGAAGAGTCCGCGTCGCTGAGGAGGCGCCTCCCGGCCGTATAGCCTTCCTTCAGAATGACGCGCCGCGCTGCGAAATCCATGGAGGGGCGCATGAACATCAACGCATCCCGTCGGTCTGGCTCGATGAGATGGATGTCGGCGCTGCGCTGTGCGCGCAGGCTATCGGCGATGAGGCGGAGGGTGGCTTGGGTCGCGATGCGTTCTTGCTGGTTGAGCACCCAAAGAAGGCCCTTATCGCGGACACGCTCTCCCGGCCCATGCCCGGTCGGGATCGAGCACCCTTCTGCCGTGACGGGGACGAGCGCGTTGATGGCGAGAATGGCGGTTGCACCCTCGTTGACTGCAAGCTCGAGGTGACGGCCCTCGAGCGGTGAGCTCGCGATATAATCGCGCCCGTCGATGGTGACTGGCGCATAGAGTCCGGGGGAAGCGGACGCGCCGGCAATCGCGCGTGTCACGGGCACGTTCTCGCGATGTCCGAGCCCAAAGACAACGGGTTCGCCCCGATCGAGATCGTTGGCGATGAGGAGGAGGCGCCCGGGAAGCTCGCGAAAATCCTCGGAGATACCCCTCCTTCGGAACATCTTCGCGAGCATCTCCGCGAAGGGATCGAGCGATGAGATGCCCGCCGGCAGCGAATCGTAGAACCGATCGATCTCGCCCCAGAAGTTGGCGCCGACTCGTCCGGTGACAATGGAGGCGATTGTGCGTCGAAGCGCGAGCAAAGCGCTCTTGCCCATCCGTTTCACCTCGGGGGTGTCGATTTGAAGAAGCTCGGCCCGAGAGAGCGGGAGGAAATCATCGGCTGGATCGAGGAGGGCGCGGTACGCTCTTAGCGCAGAGACGCCTCCGGCGAGGATCGATGCCAGCGGCGCGCCTGATCCGATCCCGATGTAGAGATCGAAATCTGACGTCCGAAAATCCTCGATGGCATCTTCGACGGCGGCCAGCACCCCGACCTCGTACATCGCACCGGTGATGCCACCCCCTCCGAGACAAAGTGCGACTTTCCCGCGTGAGTTCTTCTCGTTCATTTTGACGCTTCAGGATGTAGTGGATGGATCGCGCCGCGTAAAGAAGACAGCGGCGATGAGGAGAGAGAGCGCCGCAACCGCGACCGAGGCAACGGGAAGGTGCGTGGTTTCATCGCTGAGGTCGTTGAGGCCTCGGATGAGGAAGCGATCGGCCGGAATCAGCGCGACGGCATTATGCGCGGCGTGAATCAGGATGGCGGGAGTGATCGAACCCGAAACGAGCGTGATCCAACCGAGATAGAGGCCGGCGGCGAAAGTCACAAAGAATGTCGGCCAGTTCAAATCGGGCGAAGGGTCGATATGCCCGAGCCCAAAGAGAACGGCGCTCAAGAGGAGCGCGAGGTAAGGTCCGCGCGTCCGAGCGAGCCCGCGAAGGATGAGCCCGCGGAAGAGGGCCTCTTCGGTGATCGGCGCGACGATGGAGATGGCAAAGGCAAGGCCGAGATGGCGGATGAGCCCGTCTTGATCGAGCAGACGCGAGAGCTGCGCGCGTTCATGCTCGCGAAGGGGCCTTAGCTCGCGGAGGAGATTATCCGCCTCGGAGAGGACGATGGCGAGCGCAAGGCCCGCGATGAGCGACGTGAGCAGCTCCCGCGCTCCGATGCGCCGGAGCGCGATGGCATCCGGGAGCGACTCCTTTGGCGCTGCGAGGGCAAGACCGAGCGCGAGCACTCCTCCAAAAGCGATAAACTGGATGGAAGCGAGGATGAAGGGATCGCTCGCAAGGCGCCCGGCGAGCGCGGCCGCGTCTCCACGGTGAAGGTGAACCGCGAGCGTGAAGAGCAGCGCGAGCGAAAACTTCGCAAGAAAGGTGAGGCCGATCGCCTGCGGGATCGAGATCTTCGGGAGGAGCGCCTTCGACATTCGGGAAGATTAGGGCGCCTCGGCACGGAGCGCCCGGAGAAGCGCGCTGGCCATCTCATATTCATAGAAGGCCACCATATCCGTCTCGATGACGGCCTCGAGCTCGCTCCGATAGCTCTCGGGTTGTCCTTTGGCGAGGGCATCGAGGGCGATATAAAAATGAGCTTCGGCACGCTCACCCTTATTTTCGGCCGAATCGATGAGATCGCCACGGTCCATGCGTCCGAGGGCAAAGCGAGCGAGTCTCCCGGCCCACGCCTTCCCCGCCGAAAGACCCTCGAGGAGATGCGTGACGATTGCGGGCTCGCTCACACCCTCTCGGAGTGCGATGAGGCGCGTCCAGAGCGCAAAATACGCCTTCCATTCGGGATCGAGCGACAGGTGCTGAAGCGCCCTTCGAAGGGTGGACTCGGCAAGCTCTGTATCGGGCCGCTGGTCGGTGGTTAGCGAGCTCAGAATTGAAGCGTAGATGCTCTGTTGTTTGGGAGAAAGCGTAAAGGCGCGGTCAAATGCAAGAAGTGCCTCTTCATGCCGTCCGAGCCGCCTCAAGATGAGCCCGCGGTTGAGCGCAACGAGGCCAGCGCGTTCGCCGAGAAAGGCGGGCTCGGCCCGCTCCCACAGCGACAGGGCCTCCTCGAGGATGGTCCGCTCGCGCTCCCGCTCACCACGCGCAGAAAAAAGCTCGGCGTACGCTCTTAGAATCTCAGCGCGAACCGGGAGACTCGCCATCGTCGTGGCGGGGCTCAAGGCGAGGGCCTCCTGAAAAGCGTGCGCGGCCTCATCGAGTCTTCCGATGCGGAGCGCGAGGTTGCCGATCTGCGTATAGGCTTGCGCCGAGGGCTGCAGCTCGACACTTCGGTGGAAGCGCCGGAGCGCTTCTTCGGGCTCGCCCGCGTTCATCTCAAGGGTGCCGACCAGAAATTCGAAGCGTTCTTCGGGAACAGAGGGGGGCGTTCCAGGAAAATGAACGCGGCGCGATTCAAAGATGCGTTCGGCGTGGGCGACCAGGGAACGCGCGACGCGCGGGTTCGGCTCGAAGATGCCTCGCTCGATGAAGGTGCTCAGCTGCGAGAGCGCTTCGTCGTAGATCGCTCTTTCCTTTTCGTTCGTCGAAATGGCGTCCGCATAATACGCGGTGGCCTCAAGGTAATTTTCGCGATCGGCTGCGATGCGCGCAAGGCAGACGGGGAAGCGTGCGTCGTCTGAGAGCCGACGAAGCCCGCGCCGGCAAATTCCAAGCGAGACGTCGGGGCGGGCGCTTCGGTAAAACTCCGCAAGCTCGATGAGGGCGTCTCCCGCCGCCGCATCCTCCCCCCGCGCGCGCTTGAGCACGTCGATGAATTGCGCCGTCGTGGGGATCGTGTCGTTCATGGCGACGAGGCGATCGATGGCCTTCTCGACATCTCCGCTTCGGAGATCGACCGCCGCGAGTTCGAGCGGCGCAAGCCCGATCATCCGTGCGGGAAAGGGAGAAAACGATCCGTGGCTCGCCGAAAGCTCGCGGACGAGCGCGTCGCGACGAGCGAGGATGAGCCCCGCCAGTCGATCGGCGATGGAACGCGCCGGGACAAGTCCAAGCTCCTCCTCCACAACTTGAATCAGCTGCGTGAGCCGCTCGAGCTCGCTCGAGAGCCCTTCTCGCGCCTCGCGGCTCCAGTCATGGATGGTCTGAATCAGCGCGCGATAGGTGTCAGGCTCCTCGGTGGTGCGCTCAAGGAGAAATGCAGCCGCGAGCGCCCGTCCCTCATCGCCTCGCTTGGATGCGCCCGCGAGGATCCCCTCGCTGATGGGCCGGAGCTCTTCGGGGAGGCGCGGCTCATCGAGCTCCTCGGGCGAAAAAAGCTCGGTCATCATGCGCAGGTGTGCGTCGATGCTTTCCGGATCGCTGCTCTCCAGAAGCTCGGGCGTTCGAAGCGCAAGGGTGTAGAGGATCGCGTCGCGAAGCTCGCTGCGCTTTGGATCAGGATGTTCAAGCGCAAAGACGCGCCTTCGGGCAGATTCGAGCTCGGCGGTCGACAGCGCCTCCCGGCTCGGCGCGGGAGCGGAAGTGCGTGGAGCTTGTGTGCCCCCGCAGGCCGAGAGCAATCCGGCAATCAATGCAAAAAAGATCGCCGCGGACCGACCCAAAGGTCGCGAGGGAAGGCGCGGAATTTTGAACGCTGCGGAAAGCCTCGGCACGAAACTCACCATATCAATTGCTTCGGTCGGATGCCCGGGTTTTATCACGCCCGACCACAGCGGCTAAAACCGAGTGCTCGCCCCGAGATAGGCGCCGACATTGAGCGCCGCGCCGGAGAGCGTGAAATACTGCACCTCGGGAAAGGCGACCTGAAGGCGGAAAGGGCCCTTGAGGGCGATGTCGGCGACAAGCGATGCGCGTGAGGTGAACGCTGCACCCGAGATGCCCTCCGAGGTGCCACCGTAGAGTCCGAGCGCGAAGCTCGCCCCCATCCGGACTTTGAGCGATGGCGGCGAGATGAAATAATACGTCCCTCCCCCAAAGAGCGCGACCGAACCGGCCGAGCCAAAGCCGACCTCGAGCGTCGCGCTCATTTCGAGGCGCGGAACCCTTCGCGTCGCGCGGCCGATGCGCAGAGTGACGGCGCCCGTGATCGAATTGGGGCTCTTCGAGTCGTGAAGTACAAGGGAGCGGAGGGCGATGGAGGATTGAACGAAACGCGGTGCGATCGACGCCTTTTTAGCGGGAATTCCGTTCAGCTCCTCAGGCAGGATTTCGTCGAACTCTTCGTTCGGATCGGCCAGCGTGTCCTCGATCCCCATCTCACGTCGCGCCGCGGCGCTCTCGACTGCCTCGAGGGTGCGGGCGATCGAATCGTAGCCCTCGAGCGTCTCCCGCGAATCGTCCACCCCTCGCGGACGGATCATCGAATAGAGGATCTCCTTGAGCCGAATGTCTTCGCGTGAATGCCGGACGTCCGAGACGATGCGTTCAAGCCGTCCGCCTTTTGCCCAATAGACCGAGAGATGAAGCTGGTATCCGCCTTCGAGCGGTTCGATCCCCGCGACGAGCACATAATCGGCTTCATAGAAGCGCGCGATCGCATGGTATTCGGCGAGGCTTTTTGGAACGGGGATGGAGCCCTCGCCGGGGAGCTCTTCGAGAACGGGGAACAATTCGAGATCGCGGACGACGCGGAGGAGGGCGGCGTGGATGGCTTCAAGGCGTGCGGGTCCCAGAAGAACCTCGCCACCAACGATATGCGGCGGATGGACGACGACCCGTTCGGCATCTGCGTGAGAGGGCAGAAAGAGGCAGATGAGAGACGCCAGGGCCGCCAACCGTCGAAGGGGCGCAAGGAGCCCGAACCGAAGCGACGTTCGGCGCACGGCGGCGTCTCCGAAACGCGCGATGAGACACAGATCGCGTGAAGAGACGAAGCCGCGGCATGCGCCTCGAGAGCCTCGCGAGAACGAAGCGCCCACGGCGACCTCGCGAATTTTCTCGAGAGCAGGCGCGCTCAGAGCTGCCCTCTTCCGCTTCATCTTGCGTTCAGCTCCGCTCCGCGCTCACTGCGCGGTGGCCATTTTATCGAACGCCTCGACCAGCTCCCGGGGCGCCTCGACCAGCTCGATCAGCACGCCCGCACCGCCAATGGGCTTGTCTTCATTGCCCTTTGGGTGGATGAAGCAGACGTTGAAGCCGGCTGCGCCCTTGCGGATGCCGCCCGGGGCAAACCGGACGCCGCGCGCGCTAAGCGACTCCACGGCCGCCTCGATATTGTCGACCCAGAGGCCGATGTGGTTGAGCGCCGGCTGATCCACACGGGGGCGCTTGTCGGGATCGATCGGCTCCATCAAATCCACCTCGACCGCGAAGGGCCCGACGCCGAGCTCGAGGATGTCCTCGTTGACGTTCTCGCGCTCGCTCCGGAAGGTTCCTTTTTCCTTGAGCCCAAAAATATCGATCCAGAGCCGGCGGAGCTCGCCCTTATCGAGCGCGCCGATGGCGATCTGCTGAAGTCCGAGGATACGAAATGCGGGGGTAGACATACGAGGCTCTCCTTCGCCAAGTGGATGGGTATCTCCTCGCCCGTTCTAACTCCCAGAGGGCATGAGCGCATCCCTCCGCATGAATGCGCTTCCTCAGCCGCTAACCCCCGGCCAACATGAAATACGCGGCCGCCGCAGCGGCAGCGAGAAGGACGCCCCCGGCAACGAGGAGACCCGAGCCGCTCTTTGCTTGAGTTTTGGTTGCGGAAGGCTGGGGCGCGGGCGCGGGGTCTGCGGCTTCGGGAACCGGCGGATGAGGAGACGATGAAGAAGCGGACGGAGCGGCTTCTTGGGCGGGCGCGGCTTGTTGGCGCGGCGCTTGGGCGGCGCTCTGAGGTAGAGGAGGCGCTGCCGAGGCCGCGCTCCTATCGGCAACTGGAGGACTCGGTGGCGCTGCCGCGGGCGCTGCGGGCGGTGCCGGCGCGGGCGGTGCAGCCTCCGCCTCCGCGATCCCGCCATCGCCATCGCCAAAATCATCATCGCTGAACCAATCGGCGGGATTTTCGAAGTTTCCCGCGTCCACCTCACCGAGAGGCGTCGAACCCTCGCTCCCATCGTCCTTTTGGTCGATGGAGGTGAAGCGCCCGAGTTCCTCTTGGATCAGCTGGTCGATGAGGCTCTGGGGAGGCTTGGGCTGCTGCCCCTCATCGTCGAGCGTGCGCTTGACGAGTTTGGCGATGTCGAACTTCGTCACCGCCATATTGCGATCGAAGATATATTGCGTGAGATCGTTGCCGAATTCGGCGGCCGTTTGGTAGCGCTGGTTCGGATCTCGCGCGAGCGCCCGATCGAGAATCCGCTCGAGCTTTTCGTCCACGTCGGGATGGAAGTGGTGTAAGCGCGGGACGTTGGCGTTCTGGACGAGTTTGATCGTCTTATAATCCGTCTCGCCGTAGAAAAGGCGGCGACCGGCGATCATCTCCCAAAGCACGACGCCGAGCGCGAAGATATCGGCGCGGGCGTCCACCTCTTCTCCGAGCGTCGCCTCGGGCGAGAGATAGCTGAACTTCCCCTTCACCATTCCCGGATCGGTCTTTTCGATTTGGGTCGTCGCCTTGGCAAGGCCGAAGTCCGTGACCTTCACCTCACCATCGCGCGAAATGAGGATGTTGGGCGGGGAGATATCGCGGTGGACGATATTGCAGGGGCGGCCCTGTTCATCGACCAAGTTATGGGCGTAGCTTAGACCGCTACAGGCCTCGATCGCGATGTAGATGGCCTCTTTCAGTGGGAATTTTTCGTTGCGCTTTCGATAGGACTCGATCAGCCGCTTGAGATCGCAGCCGTCGATGTACTCCATGACGATGAAGTAGGCCTTTTCGGACCCATCGCCCGATTCTGTCGCGCCGATGTCGAGGACCGAGACGATATTGGCGTTCTGAAGGCGCGCTCCGAGCCGCGCCTCGTCAAGGAACATACCGATGAAGCTCTCGTTTGCGCTCAGGTGGGGCAGGACGCGCTTGATCGCGACCTTCTTTTTGAAGCCCTCGACGTTGGTCTGTTCCGCGAGGAAAACTTCGGCCATTCCGCCGGCCGCGAGCCGTTCAAGAAAATTATATCTAGGAGCAACCATGCGATCTCGGCTTAGCCTCGGCAAAGAGGCTCACGCGGTAAAAATTGATTGGGAGTGCGAAAGGCCTCTCGTTTCGACGCAGAATTGAGACCTGAAAAACCGGTAGTTTTCAAGTTACTTATCAAGGATCTAGGATTTTGTCTCTATGAAGCGACTCAAAGCCGGCGCTTTCCCGCCGTTTCTCCCCTCGGTGCTCCGATTTCTCTGCTTCCTCATCTTGCCGATCCTGCTCGCGGGTTGCGGTGAGGATGACGATCCGCAAGCGGATGCCTCTTGTGAGCCCGGCGATCCCGGATGCGACGATGAGGATATCACGCCTCCGATGATGCGCCCCGTCTGCGAGGCGAAGCCGTCCGGAGCCACACTTCAGCGGGACGATGTGCTTGCGGAAGGCGAGTTCGAAGTGGCCTCGCTCCGGGGTCTCCGCTGGACCCGCCCGGCGCGTTGCTATGCGAGCGGTGAGAATCTTCCGTGCGACCGAACGCTCGTCTTCGATTTACGCTTTCCGGCCACGCGCGACGCGGAGGGCGAGCTGAGACCCATCGATGAGGCCGTGCCTCTGCTCGTCTATGGCCACGGCTTCAGCTCGAGCCGAGCCGAAAATCCGCGCCTCCTTGCGCTCCTTGCAAGTCGCGGCGTCGCGTCGATTGCCGTACAATTTCCCCGCACCGCGTTGGGATCCGTCCGCGAAATCGGCGACGTTGTGAACCAGCCGAGCGATGTGAGCGCCCTCATCGATTGGGCGCTTGGGGAAGCGGCGCTAGAAGGTGCCGATGCGCCGCCCGAGGGGCTTCGCATCGATGAGGACAAACTCATTGTGGGGGGCGTCTCACTTGGAGGCATGACGAGTCTGCTTTCGGCCTTTCACCGCGATCTCGGCGATCCCCGTCTCGATTTCGGTTTCGCGCTCGCCCCGCCCGCCTCGATGTTCCTCGAGTCATTTTATGAAGAGCGCCCCGATCTTCCCTTCTTGCTTGTTGCGGCCACATCGGATGCCATCGTCCCATATGAGCTGAGCGGAGCGAGCGCTTTTGAGAAGATGGGCCCGGCCGCCGCATTCGTCTCCATCGAGGGCGGAACGCATATCGGAGTGACCGAGCAGGGCGCGCTCTTCGCGAACCAGCCGCATCCCGATGGACCGGCTTGTGGAATCCTTGGCATCGAAGGGCGCGATGACGATGAGGATGGTGAGAGCGATGAAAACGACACGGATGAGGGCGGAGGGGAGACCCTCGGCCGCTATGGCGAGCTCGGTGGCGTTGAGGCCGGGATCGATCCCAACGCTCCTCTTGGGCGATCGTGCTCGTTCAAGGATCGTCCCACGGCGATTTCGCCGCACGCTCAGCTCGAGATCGTCAGGCTTGCGGTCTTGAGTTTCGTCGAATCGCGGATCCGCGGTGATGACATGTATGAGGCCTATCTCCGCGAGGGCCTCACTCCCGAGACCTGCTGGGGCACGTACACCCCTCCGCGAGCGGAATAAAAGGGCCGATCCGGACTCGGCAGCGAACGAAATCTATGATAGGTCGCCTCCCGTGAACGCCCCGAATCGTCCTGTCTTAATCGCTCCATCCATTCTCTCCGCGGATTTTGGACGTCTCGCCGACGAAGTCGCCGCGGTCGACCGCGCCGGCGCCGATTGGATCCACGTTGACGTCATGGACGGCCGCTTCGTGCCGAACCTCACGATCGGCCCGCTCGTCATCGAGGCTGTGCGTCGCGCGACCCAGAAGCCTCTCGATGTCCACCTGATGATCGTCGAGCCCGATCTTCTGCTTGAAGATTTTGCGAACGCAGGTGCCGATGGGATCACCGTCCACGTCGAGGCCTCGACGCATCTTCACCGGACGCTTCAACGCATCCGCGCACTCGGCAAACGCGCCGGCGTCTCGCTCAATCCCCATACGCCGGTGGACTTTCTCGATTATATCCTTCCCGATCTCGATCTCATCTTGGTGATGAGCGTCAACCCCGGCTTTGGCGGCCAAAAATTCATCCCGTCTCAGCTCGAGAAGCTCCGGCGCATCCGCGAGAAGATCGATCGGTCGGGCTTCGATATCGATCTCGAGGTCGATGGCGGCGTCAAGCCCGGCATCGCGCATCAGGTCGTTGAGTCGGGCGCGAATGTCTTGGTCGCGGGGAGCGCCGTCTTTGGTCACGAGGATTATGCCGCGGGGATCGCCGCGCTCCGTCAAGACCGGGGTTGAGGGCGGATGAAGAAGGACGAAAAGCACGACACAATTCACATGAGTCGTGAGTCCGCGAAGCGAACGCTACCGCGGAGCCGGCTCGTCGTGCTCGAGGGCCCCGATGCAGGTCTCGTCTTCGAAATCGTTAAAGAGAAAATCACACTCGGCCGGAGCAAGATCGCCGATGTCGTGCTGAACGATCCGGCTGTGAGCGGCATCCACGCCGAGCTCGAACGCGGTGCCGAACACGTGATCCTTCGCGATCTCGGCTCGACGAACGGAGTCTTTATCGAAGAGGTGCAAATCCGTGAAGGCTACCTTCACCCCGAGATGCGATTTCGCCTCGGCAACAACGTCGTCCGTTTCGAGCGCGTCGAGGGCCACGTCGAGATCGAAGTCAGCCAAAGCGAGCGCTTCCATGAGCTCATCGGCAAGAGCCAGAAGATGCGCGAGATTTTCGCGGTCCTTGAGAAGGTGGCGAGCTCCGATCTCACGGTCCTCGTGCGCGGCGAGACGGGCACAGGAAAAGAACTCGTCGCTCGCGCCATCCACGCGGCGTCGCCGAGACGAAACGGACCGCTCGTCGTTCAGGATTGCTCCGCGATCCCGGCGAACCTCATCGAAAGCACGCTCTTTGGACATGAACGCGGCGCGTTTACAGGCGCGATGGAGCGGAGGCGCGGGAGCTTTGAACAAGCCGACGGGGGCACGATCGTCCTCGACGAGATCGGCGAGCTCGATCTCTCCCTTCAACCCAAACTGCTTCGCGTCCTCGAGACGCGCGAGGTGATGCGCGTCGGCGGCTCGAGACCGCTTCCCGTGAATGTCCGCGTCGTCGCCGCCACCAATCGCGATCTGCGCCAGATGGTCGCTGAGGGGACCTTCCGCGAAGACCTCTACTATCGGCTCTCGGTGGTGCAGATCGAGCTTCCCCCTCTACGCGATCGCGCAGAGGACATCCCGGCGCTTGCCCAAGACTTCCTCGATCATTTCGTCAAGCGCCATTTTCCCGGCTCAAACACGCGGCTGACAATCGCGCGCGATGCGATGCGCCGCCTCTCGAGTTACCACTGGCCAGGGAATATCCGCGAGCTGAAGAATACCATCGAGCGCGCAGCCTCGCTCGCCGATGGACCCGAACTTACGGTGCGCGATTTGATGCCTGCTTCACAGAAGACCCCGCCGACGCTCCTTCCGGGTGGCACGGCCGAGGGCTTTATCGAGGATGGTCTCCCGTTCAAGGAGGCGAAGCAGCGCGTGATCGACGCCTTCGAAGCCGACTATCTCAAAGTGATGCTCGACCGCCACGGCGGGAACATCACGCGCGCCGCTGAAGAGGCTGGGTTGACGCGCTTTCACCTTCGAGAACTCGCAAAGCGCTATGGGCTGCGAGACGAATAGACCGTCACGTCTTTTGCGCGCATGGCACCGTCAAGGACGCACGCGCCCGGCCGCGCGCCATGAAAACGCGCAAACCGCTCCATTTTGCCCTATGATCGCCGCGTGCTTTCGTCGTTAGCGCTCAGTTTCGTCCTTCTCTTTGGCGACCTCCCCACACAGACGAGCGGGCGGGTGGTCTACCAAGTCCGGAGCCCGGGGACGCCGATCTACACCGAGCCTTCGAGGCGCGCCGATCGCATCGGGGCGTTCGCAAACGGGACGCGCTTCTACGGCGGGGTCGAGGTCTATGAGGGATTTGGGTGCTCGAGGGGCTTCATCCGCGAGGCCGACGGCGGATATGTATGCCTCTCTCATCTTCGCCAAGTGGATCGGCCGACGCGCGCCGAATCGCTCCCCATCCTCAAGAAGGGCACGCTCGTCCCGAGCCGTCATGCGTTCGTCCTGCACGACGCCACGCCGGTGTATGAGCGCCCCGAGGATGCGCTCTACGGGATGCCCGCCTATACGCTGAGCCGCGGCTTTGGGCTTGTGATCGTCGGCTCCGCTGTCTTTGAAGATCAGCGATACATGCGGCTCCGGGATGGACATTATATCTCGAGAGAGTCGCTCGGTTGGTCTCGCCCTTCGGATTATGAGGGGCTTGAGATCGACGCCTCCGATGCCCTCGATTTCGCCTTCGCCAAGGGAAAGCGCGCCGCGATTCGCGATGCATCCGGCAAGCGTGTGCGCTGGGCGGAGCGCCGAGAGGTTTTCCGCATTGCGCGGATCGAAGGCGATCGCGCCATCCTCCGTGGCGAGCTGGAGGGTCACTGGGTGAGCGTGAGCGATCTACATCGTCCGCGTTTCGTGCCGCCACCTGAAGAGGTCTTCGCCGGAGAGATCTTCATCGATATTGATCTCACGGAGCAAATGCTCATCGTCTATCGAGGCTCTCGCCCGATCTTCGTGACGCTCGTTTCGACCGGGCGCAAGAGCACTCCAACGCGCGAGGGTCTCTTCCCCATTTGGGTGAAGCTCGCCGAAACGGATATGAGCAATTTCCGCGATCCGGAAGCCAAGAGCCATTACCTGATGGAGGGCGTGCCGTGGGCGCAGTTCTTCGATGGGGATATCGGCCTTCACGCTGTCTACTGGCATCATGATTTTGGAACCCCGCGGAGCAATGGCTGCGTGAATCTTTCGCCAAAAGACGCCAAGCGGCTCTTTGAGCTGACTCGACCAAATCTTCCTCCCGGATACGAAGCGATCTTGAGGGATAGCGAGGGAAGGCCCACGCTTGTGAGGGTGCGACGATGAGCACGGGGAGCCTTCCCACCTCGCCAGCGGCGATGCGAAATAAAGGCCCGATTCGCGATCGCCTCCTCGAGATCCTCCCGCGCAAGGGGCGCTTTCTCGAGCTGGCGTCGGGCGATGGTCAGCATATCGCGCATTTTGCGGAGGCCTTCCCCGAGATCGAGTTCATCCCAAGCGATCTTGATCCGAATGCGCTCCCGACCATTCGGATGAGGAGCAAAGGCATGCCGAATGTGCGTGAGCCCATCGCCCTCGACGCACGGGATCCGGCTTACGCTATCCCGCATGCGCCCGACTTCATCTACGCGGCGAATATGATCCACATCTCCGAGATGAGCGCGACGGTGGGGCTTCTCCGCGGTGCGGCGCTCGCGCTTCCCGAAGGCGGATTGCTCATCACCTATGGCCCGTACCGCTTTGCGAACGAAGAGCTCGCTCCGAGTAATGTGGAATTCGATCGCTATCTCAAAGGGCTCGATCCACGTTACGGCATTCGCAGCCTCGAAGAGCTCGAGGAGATCCTCGAGGGCACGCGGCTTCGTTTTCGTGAGCGCTTCGCCATGCCCGCCAACAACTATCTCTTGGTCTTCGAGTAAGGGAGCTGATGGGGCCGCTCCTCCCGCCTCTTCTAGCGATCGCACTCGCCTTTATCACGAGGCAGGTGCATTTCTCCCTCTTCGTCGGTGTCCTCGCTGGCGCCGTCCTTCTGAGCGGAAGCTTCATCCACGCCCCCGCGCTCGCGATGGAGCAGCTCGTCGATGTCTTCCGCGATCCATCAAATACGCGCGTTGTCCTCTTTTGCATCCTGATCGGGGGCTTTCTCGCGCTCGTGCAGGAAAATGGCGGCGTCCTCGGCTTTCGGCAGTGGATCGAGCGCTCGTCGCGCTTCAAAACGAGGCGCGCAGCTGAAGTCATCACGCTCTTCGTCGGCTGCCTCGTTTTCATCGAATCGACGATCACCATCTTCGTGACGAGCGCCATCGGACGGCCACTTTTTTCTCGGCTCAAGATCGCGCGCGAAAAGCTGTCTTATTATTGCGACGCGACGTCGGCACCGATCTGCATGCTCATCCCGTTGAACGCGTGGGGTGTGTTTGTACTCGGGTTGATCTCAGAGGAAGAGGACCCGATTCGGCTCCTCCTCGCCTCGCTCCCGCTCGCGTTCTATCCCATCCTCGCGGTGCTGATCGCCTTCTTGGTCGCCATTTTTGGGCTTGATTTTGGGCCCATGAAG
Source organism: Sandaracinaceae bacterium (assembly GCA_012514415.1). Taxonomy (GTDB): domain Bacteria; phylum Myxococcota_A; class Polyangia; order Polyangiales; family Houyiibacteriaceae; genus JAAYBZ01. Next base: position 2,892 of record JAAZAH010000240.1, on the reverse strand, counting down.
GCCGCATCCGATCGTACGAAGGTCGAAAGCGCTGAGTATCCCGCTCAAGAACCCGACGAGGGCAGCGGCGCGGCGAAGCGCTTCCTCATCCCGCTCGTCCTGATGGTTTCGCTAGTTCCGCTCGGTCTTTTCCTCACCGGCGACGGGAACTTCTTTGCGGGCGTCGGCTCGGCCGCCGTGCTCTACGCGATTGCCGGCGGAACGCTCGCGGCTGCGCTTTTTCACGTCTTCGGTCAGGGCGCGACGCTGAGCGAAACCATCGATACCTTCTTTGAGGGCTCATCTCAGTTTCTCTCGCTCGGCGCGATGATGGCGCTCGCGTTCGCTTTTGGTGAGGTGGCCCGCGTCCTCGGTACCGGACCGCTGATCGCTTCGCTCGTCTCCGAGAGCTTTCCTCCTGGCATCACCGTGATGCTCGTCTTCGTCGTTTCGTGCATCGTCTCTTTTGCGACGGGCACCAGCTGGGGCTCGATGGCGCTCACAATCCCCCTCGCTCTGCCGCTCGCGCATGGCCTCGACCTTCCTCCATCGCTCCTTCTCGGCGCAGCCCTTAGCGGAAGCGTCTTTGGCGATCACGCCTCGCCACTTTCGGATACGACGATCATCTCGGCGCTCGCTGCGGGCTGCGATCCGATGGAGCACGTGAAGACGCAGCTACCCTATGCGCTCCTCGGCGCAGGCATCGCAGCGCTCTTTTACGGGGTCACCGGTTCGCTCGTCGCCGCGTAGCCGCTCTCGTTCTTCCAGATTCGCCCCTTCGTGAGTGGCTCTTGGGGCGTTTTGTCAGTCCCTCGCGATAGCTTGTTCGTGGCTTGACCGCGCGGCAACGCGTTCGCGCGGATGGAATGTGAAAGGAGCCCTATCGATGGCGTTCAAAGAATATAAAGTGATCCTTATCACCGAAGGTGGCTGCGGAACAATCCTTCTCGGCTCGTCGGGACTTCCTCTCGAGAAGGTCGAGATGACGCTCAATCGCTACGCCTCCGAGGGATGGCAGGTCGTCTTCCAAGTGCTCGAGAGAAAGCGCTACCTTCTTTTCTGGGAGCGTGAGGCGTTGATCGTCACCCTGGGAAGATGAGCCCACTTGCCCGCATCCTTCTTTGGCTCATCACGTTTTATCAGCGCCGTGGGGGCGGCGAGCGGTTCCTTGTGAGCTGCAACTTCGAGCCGTCTTGCTCGCGCTATACGCATGAGGCGATTGCGCGCTTTGGGGCCATCGACGGGATGCGCCTTGGTCATGCGCGAATCCACCGATGCAATCGGCCGGATCTTCTCGATCCGATCGGCGATCCCGTCCCATCGAGCGAAGAATATTTGGAGGAGGTTATGTTGAAAGATGAACGGCTGCAGGATGCGATTCGGGAGGCGGCGGCAGAGCTTCCGCCCGAAAAGCGAAGAGCGTATTACGACGCCCTCGCGCGGACGATTAAAGATCCCGATACCTACGCGGTGTTGAGCTACGCATTGATGCTCGGCGTTCGGCACTTTTATCTTGGGCGGATCGGGCGCGGGCTCATGGACGTTTTCGCCGTCCTTTTCGGCATCGTCCTTCTCGTCGGCGGAAGCCCTCTCGGACTGCTTCCTCTGATGGTGGTGTTTACGCTCGATCTTTTCGCGCTCATGTCCTCACAAAAGATTGTGCGGCGGCATAATCTCGAGCGCTCAAAGGCGCTGCTCAAAAAAATCGGCGGCGTGCGCATCGGCGACCGCCTCTAGGCTAGGGAGGGTCGGGGCGCTTGCTCTCATTTCGCTGGGTGGGATGATTGAACCGATATGGCTTCGCTATCGGATCCCCTCGAGCTGCCCTCGGGTTTTACGCTTCCCAATCGGATTGTGAAGGCCGCGATGAGTGAGCACCTTGCCTCTCGCGGCCAAACGCCTTCCAAAAAGCTGATGAGGCTTTACGAGCGTTGGTCTTTGGGCGGTGCGGGTACGCTCATCACCGGGAATGTGATGATCGATTCGCGTCACCTTGAGTCGACGAGCAATGTGAAAATCGGCAGCGAACCGAACCTCGAGCGTTTTGCCGCTTGGGCAGAGGTGGCAACGCGCGGCGGGAACGCTTGCTTCATGCAGCTCAACCATCCGGGAAGGCAAACGCCGCGCTATGTCAACCCGGAACCTCTCGCCCCCTCGGCGCTTCCTCCGGTCAACCTCTTTCGCCGGGCGGGTGCATTCGCTCCGTCGCGTGCGATGAGTGAGGGCGAGATCGAGGAGACGATCGGCGCCTTTGCGGAGGGCGCCGCCTTCGCGAAGGAGGCTGGTTTTTCGGGCGTTCAGCTGCATGCCGCGCACGGCTATCTGATCAGTCAGTTTCTCTCGCCGCTCACAAACCGGCGAACCGATGCTTGGGGCGGAACGCTCGAGAATCGCTCGCGCTTTTTGAGGGAGACGATGCGCGCGGTGCGCGCGGCCGTCGGCAGCGAGTTTCCGATCGGCGTGAAGCTCAACTCGACCGATTTTCAGCGCGGCGGTTTTGCCGAGGATGAGTCGCTCTGGGTCATCCGGATGCTCGGGGAAGAGGGCGCAGATTTCATCGAGATTTCAGGCGGCAATTACGAGGCGCGCGCGATGCTCGCGAAAGCGGAAAGCACCACCGAACGCGAGGCCTTTTTCCTCGAGTTTGCGACAAAGGCGCGTCGCGAGACCTCGATCCCGCTTATGGTGACGGGAGGCTTTCGTTCCCGCGCCGTGATGGAAGAAGCGCTTTACTCGGGCGCGGTCGATTTGATCGGCATCGGGCGACCCTTCACCCAGAACCCCGAGCTTGGCCGCGATCTCATCGAAGGCCGGGTCGAGCGTGCGGCCGATCCGCCGCCGATCCCGGGCCTGATGCGACTCTGCGGCGCGTCTGAGGCGATGATGAGCGTGGCGCAGATGGCGCTTATCGCC
>JAAZAH010000239.1 GCA_012514415.1 Sandaracinaceae bacterium | reverse complement strand
CGAGCTGCCCGAGAATTTCGATCGCCCCTACCTCGCGCCCAATCCCGCGGAGTTCTGGCGAAGATGGCATATGACGCTCTCTCGCTGGCTCCGGGACTATCTCTACTTCCCGCTCGGAGGCTCGAGGAGTGGGCCCGTGCGCGCCTATTGGAACCTCTGGCTCACCATGTTCCTCATCGGCATCTGGCATGGGGCAGGCTGGACCTTTGTCATCTACGGTGCGCTTCAAGGGACGATGATGGTGCTCCACCGCTTCTATTCCCGCCGAAGAAACCGGCCGAAGGGTTATGTCGACGCCCTCCCCGTCCTCGCCTTCAAGATCTTCCTCTCGCTCCAATTCGTGGTCTTTTCGCGCATCCTCTTCCGGGCCGAAAGCCTCGACAATGCCTATGAAGTGACGACGCGACTCTTTAGCGGGACAAGCTCGCTCGCACAGATCAGCGCGCCGATCTGGATCATCCTCATCGGAAGCTTCATCGCGCATTTCTCGCCGCGCCGAATCTATGCGTCGATGATTGAGGGCTATAAAAAGCTTCCGCCCATTCCTCAGGCGCTCATCGCGATCGTCGTCGCGGGCCTCATCAGCCAAGTCGCCACGAGCGAGGTCGTCCCCTATATTTACTTCCAGTTCTAAGCCGCGTCCCAAGCCTGCCCGCGGTGAACGCGAGACCACCGGACTTCTAAGCCTCGAGTAAAGCTGATTTTTGCTGTGAAGAGCGCCGCCGAAAACGAACTCACCCAGAGAGAGACCCAAGCAGCGATCCGCCATCTCGGCGCCTTCGCGCTCGCGCTCCTCGTCTTGGCTTGCGTCCCTTATCTTTCCAGCGAACTCGAGGATTATCGCGTCTGGGTCCCCGGCGATCCGATCCCGTTCTCGAACGTCATGGCGTTTCAGGATACCGGATCGATCTCGATCGCCGGCACGGGCTATCAATCGGGAACGACGAGCACGGAAAAGCTTAGCGAAGAGCTCGGTGAGTCGGTCGCCTCGAACCTTGAGCTCGATCCCCCGAAGCGTCCGCCTCGGAAAAAGCCGACGACGCCCGAAGAGAGCCGCGAGGCGGCCATCGCGGCGCTCACCATCGAAGAAGACGAGATCCGCGACATCGAGCAATTCATCGAAGATCCCGAAGGCCGTGGGCTCGCCCCGTTCTATCGCGCGCTCATCAAGACCGCGCGCGGCGAAGACAATTTCGTCACGCGCATCGCGCATTATGGCGACTCAAGCATCGCGACCGATCTCATCACGCACACCATGCGGCGCCACCTCCAAGCGCGTTTTGGTGATGCGGGGCATGGTTTTCTCCTCTTCGCGAGCGGGCACCTCCCGTATCGTCACCGCGACGTCTACGCGTGGGATAACGGAAATTTCTTTGTCCGCGAAGTGACCCGAGGGACCGTCCGCGATGGCCATTATGGGTATGGCGGCAACCAAATCGTGCCCCAACAAGGCGCCAGCGCGAGCATCGGGGCCGATCCACGCGCTCCCGTCGGCGATAAGGTTTCGCGATTCGAGATTTGGTATCAAAAGCATCGACGCGGGGGACGTTTCCGTTACCGCGTCGGGGGCGGGGAGTATACGGTCGTCGATACGCGCTCGGACGAGCTCGAAGATGCCGTCGAGATCATCGCGCTCGGCGAAGAGACCGAAGATCGCCTCGAGATCCGGGCTTTCGGCGGACGCGTGCATTTCTACGGCGCCGTCCTTGAGCGCGAGGGTCCGGGCGTGGTCTACGACTCACTCGGACTCGTCGGCGCAAGAGCGAATCGCCTCCTCAACTTCGACGCCGAGCATATCCGCGCGCAGCTCGAGCGGCGCGGTGTGAACCTCTTGATTCTGGGCTTCGGCGGCAATGAATCAAGCGATCGCATCTCCGAGGAGCGCTACGTCGAGCAGATGCGCGAGGTCATCCGTCATATGAAGGGCGACCGAGAGGATCTCGGCTGCCTGATCATGGCTCCGCTCGATCAGGGCGAAGTGGATTCGCGCGGAAGGGTTCGAACCATCCCTGTGGTTCCGACGATCGTCTCTGCCCAGCGCATCGCGGCGTTCGAGGAGGGGTGCGCCTTCTTCAATACATTCGAAGCCATGGGGGGTGAAGGCTCGATGCGCGCTTGGTCGAGGAGCCGCCCAAGACTTGCCCTCTCCGATTATCGCCATGCGACGCCCGCAGGCTACGAGGTGATCGGGAACCTATTTTATAAAGCCCTCCTCCACGATTTTCGCGAAAGGCTCCCCGGCCTCGTCGAGGTCCCGGCGCAGACGCCCGAGCCCCAGAGTCCGCCGCGCGACGGTGGTGAATAAAAATCCCCTGGTTGCGTATATCCTCCTAGGGAAAGCGTACGTTTTCTACGCGGACGAATTGCGTTTTCGCCCGAAATTCCGCATGGTCCTATGGTGCATCTCAGGTCCGCTATCCGTTCCCCGCTCCTAAGCTTCATCGCCGGCCTTTTGGCGCTCGTTGTGCTCGGACTCTTTACGAGCGAGGACGGCCCCGGACCTCAACACGCATCGGCCGAAGCGCCCGAGAGCTCCATCCTCGTTCACGCACTTCGTGAGTTCACAGCAATGGCTCGGCTGCCCGAGACGCGTCCCGCTCCCCGCCTCCTGTTCGAGCCCGAGGAAGACGGTCCGCCCGGGCTGCCCATCGCCCTTGAAGATCTCGATGGCCGCTCGATGGACAGCTTTCATCGCGCTCTCGAGCGAGCGCGGCGCGGCGAAGGAAAAGCGCGGCTTCTTTTCTACGGAGCCTCCCATACGGCGGCCGATCTCTTCACCGGCGTCCTCCGCGAGGCGCTCCAAGAACGCTACGGCGATGGCGGCCCCGGCTTCGTCCTTCCCATCCACCCTTGGCGCTCCTATCGCCATCATCAGCTCACCATCGAGAGCAATGGCGACGAATGGAAGACGCTCCGAATCGGCGCGCCGCCCAATGTCCTCGATCACTACGGACTCGCTGGCGCCGCGATGGAGGCCAGCGAGATCGGAAGTTATGGGCGCATCATCTCGAGAACGCGGGGGCTCGGGAGCAAAATCGGACGCTTCGAGCTCTTTTATATGAACCAGCCCGAGGGTGGGAGCTTCGAGGTGCTCATCGATGGAGAGTCCGTCGGCATCATCTCAACACGGGCGGACGAGCGCTCGGCCGGGTTTGCGGAATTCAACGTTCCCGAGGGCCCGCATACCTTCGAGGTTCGGATTGTTGAGGAGGGACCGGTACGCATCTTCGGCGTGGTCGCCGAAAGCGAAGGCCCCGGCGTCGTGCTCGATACCCTCGGGATCAACGGCTCGCGCGTCCGAAATCACCTTCTTTGGGAAGAGAACCTCTACCGGCTCCATCTCGCAAAGCGCGAGCCCGATCTCATCGTCCTCGCGTATGGAACCAATGAGAGCGGCGACGATCAACCGCTCAGCCAATACGAGGCAGAGCTTCATCAGGTGCTCGCGCGGATCCGCGACACCGTGCCCGAGGCTTCGTGCCTGCTTATCGGTCCCTCGGATCGACCCATCCCGCTCGATCGGGAGCGAACCGCCTTTGAGGACCGGCCGCGGACGCATGAGATCATCGAGATTCAATGGCGCGCTGCGATGATGCACGGATGCGCCTTCTACGATATGGTCGCCTTCCAAGGCGGGCCGCTGTCGATGGTGGCTTGGAACGAGCTCGATCCGCCCTATGCGGCGCCAGATCACATCCATTTCAGGCGTCGCGGTTATGAGCGCTTTGGCGAAGTCCTCCTGGGGGCGCTCCTCGAGAAGGCACCGAGTCACGAGGCGCCGACCCCGCTTGAGGGTGAAGAGATCCGCCACGCGAAATCTTCGGTTGAAGCGCCGCGCGGTGAGGAATAGATCCGCAGGATGAGCGAGACCCTCTTCCGCGGTGTGATCTTTGGTGTAGAGCGCTTCGATGCGGAGCTCCCTGACGGCCGCAAGGTGAAGCGTGAGGTGGTTCGTCATCCCGGAGCGGCCGTCGTCCTACCCGTTCTGCCCGATGGGCGTCTGCTCCTTGTGCGCGTGCTCCGCGAAATTTTTGGGCGCTATCTCATCGAGGCGCCGGCGGGGAAGCTCGAAGAGGGGGAGGATCCGAAAGAAGCCGCGCTCCGCGAGCTCGAGGAAGAGACCGGCTACTACGCCCACTCCATCGAGAAGCTCCTTGAATTCTACGCAACGCCCGGCTTCTGCGACGAGCGGATGCACGTTTATCTGGCGACCGAGCTCGAGGAGCGCGAGCAAAACCTCGATGATACCGAGTACGTCGACCCCTTCCCCGTCACGCTCGACCAAGCCCTTTCCCTCATCCGCGAGGGAGAGATCGAGGATGGAAAGACCATCGCCGCCGTCCTCTATTACGCCGCCAATTCGGCGCGCGCCGCGTCGCCCGTGCCAGAAGAATGAACCTTACGGCACATCAATCGGCTTGATCCTCCGGCCCTCGTCTGGAAGCATCACGCTCACCCCGATCTGCTTCGAGCTGTCCCCATGCTGGATAACTTCTCCCTCCCCGTACTTCTCATCCCGATCGTCGGCGCGATCATCGCTTGGGCGACCAATATCGTTGCCGTAAAAATGATGTTCTATCCGACCGAGTTTAAAGGGATTAAACCCTTCCTCGGATGGCAGGGCATCGTCCCCGCGAACGCGGAGCGGCTCGCGCGCGTCTCGAACCGTCTCGTCATGACAAAGCTTCTCACGCTTGAGGAGCTCTTCGCCGACTTCAAGCCCGAAGTCTTCGGAAAGAACCTCGGCCCGGTCATCGATGAGATCACCGATCAGATCATCCAAGAGATCGCCCAAAAACACGCACCCGCGATGTGGCAGAACGCGGGAGAGTTCATGCAGGATAAGGTGCGGGCCACCGTCCGCGATGAGGTCGAACAGGTGCTCCTCCGCATCTCGGGAGACCTCAGCGATAACATCACGAGCATCCTCGATCTTGAGCAGGTCGTCGTCGACGCGGTTGTCGAGGATCGAGAGCTGATGAGCCGGATGTTCCTCGATGTCGGCGATGAAGAGTTCAAGTTCATCATCCGCTCGGGACTCTACTTCGGCTTCCTCTTCGGTATCGTCCAGATGTTCATCTGGGTCGTCTATCCCGAGTGGTGGATCCTTCCCGTCTTCGGCTTCCTCAATGGATATGTCACGGATTGGGTTGCCCTTCGCCTCGTCTTCGAGCCTCAGAAGCCGAAGAAGATCGGCCCCTTCACCTTCCAGGGCGTCTTCCATAAGCGTCAATCCGAGGTCGCTACGGCCTTCTCGACCCTCGTCGCCGGCAAGGTGCTCAGCCCGGATAATATCGTGAAAACCGTCTCCACCGGCGAGACCGGCGAGCGCGTTCTCAACATCGTCGACACGCGTATCGACGAGCTCATCGATAAATACGCCGCGCATCCCATGGCCGCGATGGTGATTTCGGACACGGCGAAGATCGATCAGATTCGTGCGGACATCAAAGAGCGAACGCACGCCGATTTCAATAAGCCCGGCGGAATGCTCCATGTCTTTGCAGGCAAGGCGATCGACATCAAAGACAATCTCGAGCGGCGCATGAAGGCGCTCCCGAGCGATGAATTCGAGGGCGTTTTGCGTCCCGCCTTCCAGCAAGATGAGTGGAAGCTCATCGTCGCCGGAGGCGTCCTCGGCGGACTCGCCGGCTTTGCGCAGCTCGTCTTCATGTTAGCCGATCGGGTGGAGCTCCCCGCCTTCTTGAGCT
>JAAZAH010000238.1 GCA_012514415.1 Sandaracinaceae bacterium | reverse complement strand
GATCCCGGAGTACCGAGAGCGACATCGGGAGCGACTCGAAGAACTCGAGGTGGAGCAATTCATCGAGCAGAGCGGTGAGCGCGGTTCGATCGAGATCGAACAGGCCAAGCTTCTTCTGAACGTCCTCGAGTTCAAAAAGACGGTGGCGCGCGAGATCATGATTCCGCGCACGAAGCTCGTGGCGTTCGAGATCGGTGAGCCCATCGACTCCCTCACCGCCAAAGTCATCGAGAACGGTCACAGCCGCTATCCGGTCTATCGCGGAACCGTCGACCAGATCGTGGGGATCCTTTACGCGAAGGATCTTTTCGCCGCGCGCGAGTCCGGGAAGGCCAGCTCGCTCGAAGCGCTGATCCGCCGCCCGGTCTTCTTCACGCCCGAATCAAAAAAGATCGACTCTCTCCTCAGCGAGATGCGCCAGAGGCGCGTCCACCTGGCGATTGTCGTCGATGAATTCGGCGGAGTCGAGGGGCTCGTGACGCTCGAAGACATCGTCGAGGAGATCGTTGGAGATATCCAGGACGAACACGATCTCGAAGAGGTTCTCATCCGTCCGCTCGGGCCCGGTCGCTACCTCGTCAACGGAGAGATGAATATCTACGATCTCGAGGAATTCATCGGCGAGCCGCTCTGCGATGATGAAGATGGCGAATCGGACTCGATCGGAGGCCTCGTCGTGGAGCAAATCGGTCACCTCCCGCCGGAGGGCGAGAGCGTTCAGCTCGGCGCCTACGAATGCCGCGTCGCTCAGGCCGACGAGAGGAGCGTCCGCTTCGTCGAACTCATCCGCACCGCATCCGAGACGGACGAGCGCATGATCGAAGAGCCGCTCGCTAATACTCGATGAACGATTGAAGGATCTCGGTCCCGCTCATCTTCGGCGTGAGGATGGTATAGTGCGCGACGGCGCCACCGGGAGCCGCGCCAACCGAGCCGACATTGACGACGGTCTGCTCGCCGAGGCTCGCCTGAAAGGGCGTATGCGTCGCGCCGCAGATGATGATGTCGGCCACATCGTCGCCGATCTTTTCGACGAGCTCCTCATCGCTTAGATCGTGACTCAGCTCATCGTGAGGATCGTTGGGCGTTCCATGCACCATGAGGATCTCGCGTCCGTCAATCATCGGAATGCGGAAGCTGAAAGGGAGGCGCCGGATGCGCTCAAGGTTTAGATCGCCGAGCTTACGCCGCGTCTCGACGAAAAGGCGGGCCCGCGCGGCCTCCTCATCATTTGATGGCTGAAGACTTTCGGGATCGATGGTGACGAGCGCGTGATCCGTAAGGCCTTTGGTGCAAATGGCCTTTAATGAGAGGAGTCGCTGAAAAACCCCGAGCGGATCGTCGCCACCAAAGACGAGATCGCCGGCGACATAGATCTGCTCGACGTGATAGCGCTCGATCTCTTTGAGGACAGCCTCGAGCGCGCGCAGATTCCCCTCGATATCCGAGAGGAAGGCGATGGGACTGGATGCAGGAGGCAGCTTCTTCAATTCGTGCACGGATAGGATCTAGCGCGCCAAAGGCGAGGACGCGAATTTGAGATCGAACTGGCTCCCCGGCTACGATCGTTCGGCCATGATTTCCGACAGACGCGATGAGCTCCTTCGGGGCCCGGCCAAGGCCCGTCGGGCGTCACCTTTTTCGAGCCCGGAACGGCGCGCCATCTCCCGCCATGCCGAGGAAGCTCTCTTCGAGAGCGCTGAAATCCTCGTCGAGGGCTCGCTCGATGAGACCAGTGAAGAGGCGCGCTTTTATGGAAGCGTGATGATTTCGGTTCCCTTCGAGGCGCTCGATGCCTCCCTTCGCGGTCTCGACGATGCGTCCATTCGCGCCCAATTCGTCCAATGCTGCGAGGGATCGATGCGCATTCGGCTGCGGGCAATGCGTCTGGCTTGCGCGGAGGTCCAGCGTCGGCTACCCGGGCGGGAGACAGGTACCGCGATGGTTGAGACGAAGATCGCCGCCTCTTCTGATGAGCTGCATATCGACGTCGACGTCGAGGTGCCCTTTGGCTTATCCTACTCCGCGACGAGGCATCGGTGAACGAAGAGAACGATAATGTGATCCATATTCGCTTCGGGGATGGCGCGTCGAAGATCGACCCTCCTCGTGAGTCGGAACAGCTGCTGCGAGACGACCCCATCGAGACGCTTGACGATGAGGCGCCTCCGCCGTCGAGCGGCGATCCCATCGCCTCGCTTTATACGATGAGTGAGGTCTCCCGACTTTTCGATATCTCGATTGGGCGCCTCCGATATTGGGATCGCGCAGGATTCATCTCGCCCTCGGTGATCCGGGGTGCGCGTCGTTACTACAATTTCCAAGATCTCGTGGGCATTCGCACGGCGAAGGGACTCATTGACGCCGGTGCGCGCCTCTCCCAAGTCAAGCGCTCGCTCGAGGTGTTGCGGACGACTCTCCCGAAGGTGATCCGGCCTCTGAATGAGCTCCGCATCATCGCGGATGGACCGAGCGTCCTCATCCGCGATCGCGGCTCAAAATACGAGCCTCTGACGGGCCAGCTCCATCTTGACTTCGAGGTGAGTGGGATCGCCGACGAGGTCGTAAAACGGCTCCGCGATGCTCCCTTTCCGGCCGATCGCGCCTCGGCCTATGAATATTATCTTGAGGGCTGCCGACTCGATGAGGACGAGGCGAGCTTCGATCGCGCCGAAGCGGCGTATCGAAAAGCGATCGAGCTCGATCCGTCCCTTGCCAATGCCTACACCAACCTCGGAAACCTGGAATACCGACGCGGAAATATCGATGCCGCGCGACGCGAGTACGAGCGCGCGCTGAGCATTGACTCCGAACAGCCCGAGGCGTTTTATAATCTCGGGTTTTTAGCGCTCGAACACGGCGATCCGGAAAGTGCGGTCGATCTCTTTCGGCAGGCACTCGCTTCCGATCCTGGCTTCTCGGACGCCCACTTTAATCTCGCGCTCGCTTATGAAGAGCTTGGGCGAATCGAAGATGCGCGAGCGCATTGGCATGAATACCTGAGCCTCGAGCCGACGGGAGCGTGGGCCGAGATTGCCCGCCGGCACCTCGGCGCAGCCGGCAGCTGATCAGCGCTCTTCGATGAGCCGTGGGGCGTCTTGGGGCGCGCCCACTTCATCCTCCTCGATGAGCTCGAGATCGTCATCGTCGAGGATGGTGAGCGCATCCTCGTCCTCGTCGGTAGCGTCGAGCGCGCCCTCGGCCTCGATGAGCTCGAAATCTTCCTCTTCGAGGAGGAGCGGCTCGTCCCCCTCGGTGTGATCCGTCTCTTCGGCGGGAGAGACGCCGGCCTCATCGCCATATTCACCTGCGGTACGGGCGATCGCATCGGCGAGGAGCGCCGTCCCGCTTGTACGAGCGTTGCCGCCGTCCGCGGTGCCAAGACGAGCGGCATCAAACGCGCTTGGCTCGGCTTGGGGAGGCTCGACGCTTCCTTGATGAGACGCTTCGTCTCCCCCGAGGGAGCGGACAGCGTGATCGATGACGGTGGCTTCGTCTTCGTCGATGAGCTCGGCTGCGTCCTCGATGAGCTCGGCTGCGTCTTCGAAGTGCGCATCCCCTTCGTCGATGAGCTCGGCCTCGTCTTCGAAGTGCGCATCCTCTTCGTCGATGAGCTCGGCCTCGTCTTCGATGAGCTCGCTCAACCCGTCGAGGGGTGAGTGCGGCACACCGCTGGCGCTCGGCGCTTCCTCGCGAAACTCGTCGGGGAGGAGCGCCTCGAGCCCCGACGAGCGCGCAATCTCAAGCATCGCATCCCGGCAGCGCTCATCGAATGACGCGCGATCGCGGAGCCTAAACAGCGACGCCTTCGCGTCCCCGCTCTCAAAAAGAAGCCGCGCAGCTTCGAGCGCGTACTGCCCTCCATCCATCGGATCGAGCGAGAGCGTATCAAGGATGTCGAGGAGCTCATCCGTGAGGCCTTCTTCACGGAGAAGTGGCACGAGGCGAATCTGCGGAGTGAGATCGGTCGGATCGAGCGCTGTCCAAGCGCGGAGCACGCGAAGGGCGAGCTCGCGATCGTGGAGAGTCTCGGTCGCGAGCTTCGAGAGGCGCTCGGCGATCGCGATCCGTTCGTCGAGATCCTTTTCGACGAGGAAGAGCCGCTCGAGCGCGATGGCCGCAGCATCGGGTCGACCGCCTTCGAGGTATCCCTCGGTGAGGAGCGCGAGGGCGCGGGGGAGCATGGGCGGGCGGAGCCCGGGGTGCGCGTCGGTGATGGCGACGAGCTTGAGGCTCGCTTCGGCGTCGCCCGCCTCGATGAGCGGCTGGAGTGCTTCGGCTGCGGCCTCGGGTGCGCCGCTCGCAAGGAGAAGCTCCGCGTAACGCTTTCGGCGCGTGTTCGAGAGTCCTTCGTCGGGCGCGATCTCAAGAAAGCGCGAATAATGCTCGAGCAGCTCTTTGCGTGCGCTTTCATCGCGAGCGGCGTCCTCAAAGATACCGAGCGCTTCGACCGAGCCGGGATCGATGCGGAGCGCGTTGCGTGCATAGACGATCGCGGCATCGCTCGGGCTTGCCGCCGCGAGCTCGAGCATCAGCTGCACCGCGACGGCCTCGTCTCGAGCGCTCGCCTCACCACGTTCGATCCGCTCGAGGAGCATCGACGTGAGGCGATGCCGAAGCTCGAGATCGTGCGGGGCGATGGCGATCGCCTTTTCGCCGGCTTGGATGGCGAGCGCCGGATCGTGGAGCTCATGAAGCGCGCGTTGCTCGAGCTCGAGAAGGAGGGCGAGCTTCCGGTCTGGATCGGTCTCGGCGCTGGCCTCTTGCTCAAGAAGCGCGATGGCGCTCTGGATCTCGCCTCGCCGAAGCAGCTCCATGCGCGCCGCGTAAAGCGCCTGCACATGCGAAGGATCGATCTCGGCGGCGGCGCGATAGCGCTGGAGCGCGTCGTCCTTACGCCCGAGCCGCTCGCCGAGGAGCTCGCCGAGGCGATACTCGAGTTCGGCGAGGACACGGGGATCGGTGTCGATGCGTGCGAGGTGATCGCGCTGTCGCTCAAGGCTGTCGACCAAACCATCCACATCGTTCCGTACGAGATAATAGTTCTCGAGGAAGCCGCGGGCGTCTTCGGCCAGAGGATTCAGAGTCAGCGCGAGCTCGAGCAACGAAAGGAGGCGCTCCTCTTCGTTGGGGAGGCTCATCACGAGGCGTGCGGCCTCGAGATAGGCGGAAGAGGCGCGCATCGGATCACTTTCACGCGCTGCCCAGCCCTCGATGAGGTTGGCCGCCGAGGCGACGTCTCCAAGGCTGAGGTAATGGGCCTTCAGGGCTTGGTAATGCGCGACATTCGAAGGATCACTGCGGAGCGCGTCGATAAGCTTTCGGGTCGTCTCATCCATCGATCGGGGATAAACTAACACGCGAAAGATGCAGTTGAAACAAGACGATCCGATCGCGCGTTTTCTCGAAGACTACGAACGCGCCAAAATTGGCGCGAGCTTTGAGCCCTCGCGCGCCGCGCTCGCGACGTCGAGCCTCGGTGGGGTTCCAAGCGTTCGCTACGTCCTCGTCAAATGGGTGGATGAGCGCGGTTTCCGCATCTTCACGAATTATACGAGCCGAAAAGCCCGCTTCCTCGACGAAAATCCCCGCGCGAGCCTCGCCTTTCATTGGGAAAATCTTGGCGAGCAGGTGCGCGTCGAGGGGAGGGTGGAGCGGCTGTCGGCGGAAGAATCCGATGCGTATTTCGCCGCGCGCCCGAGAGGCTCGAAGATCGGCGCGTGGGCCTCCCCTCAGAGTCATGAGATCGCAAGCCGCGAGGAGTTGATCGCGTTGGTCGAGGAGGTGGAGCGCCGTTTCGAAGGTGTTGAAGACATCCCCCGACCGGATTTCTGGGGTGGCTACCTGCTCATCCCGGAGACGATCGAGTTCTGGTTCGATGGCGACAATCGCCTGCACGATCGCTTTCTCTATACGCGCGAAGGCGATGGATACCGTTGCCGTCGCTTGGCCCCCTAGGCCGCGCGGATGCCCTAAGGGCAAAAGATCCGGCGCACCCAGCCGTTTCCTTTGAGCTCAGCGGCTTTTCAGGCGCTTTTTCACGTGCTTTCGAGGGGGGCGAAAGGATTTCGCTAAAGGGGGCTTGACGCCCGCGCCACCTATTCTATCGTATTGGGCTTGGAGGCCATCGTTTGTCCCTTCGCATATCTGCGATCGGGGGGCTTCTACGTGAGAACAGTCGGGAGGACAGAGATGGAGACAGGGACTGTCAAATGGTTCAATAACGCGAAGGGGTG
>JAAZAH010000237.1 GCA_012514415.1 Sandaracinaceae bacterium | reverse complement strand
GCCTGGGTCGATGCCCCGATCTTCGAAAGCTTTCGGCATCCACTCACGGGACTTGAGACGCGCGCGAGCGGAAGGCTCCGGATGCTCTACGATGATGAGGCGCTCTACCTCGGCGTTGAGATCGACGACCTCGACCTTCACAGCGAATACGATGAGCGCGACGATCCGCTCTGGGAAGCGGATGTCTTCGAGTTCTTCCTCCGGCCGATGCGCGGAAAGTCGGATTATTTCGAGATCCAGACTTCCCCTCGCGGCGTGATCTTCGACAGCCATTTCGAGCGCTACCGCCATCCATCGCCGTACGGCAACGTCGATTTCGACTCAGCGCTCGAGCTCAGCGTCAAGGCGATGGGGACCTTCGCGGATGAAAAACTCGACACCGGCTATCGCATCGAAGCTCGTCTCCCCTTTCAGCCGATAAAAGATCGCCTCCCCGCCTTTCGGACGCCCGAGCCCGGAGCGGACGTCTTCGTCAACTTCTTCATCGTCGATCGGGGAAAGGACTACCGCTCAGCCGCCGCCGCCTCGCCGCCCTTCGTCCCCGATTATCACCACCAGGCCGCCTTCGCGCGGCTAACCTTCCTCGATTAATCCGGCCGCTTTCTTTCCTACTTCGGCCGCCTCGGCCCGCTCGCGCATCTCTCCCGCCGTCTCACGCGGCCCCTCTCTCTCGCCGCGGCGCACCTCTTCGATCGCCTCAAGAAAGGGATGCCCCACATCCGGATCGAATTGGCTCCCGCTGCAGCGCTCAATCTCTTTGTATGCGACCTGGTGCGGGAGCGCGCGTCGATAGGCGCGATCGCTAGTCATCGCATCATAGGTGTCTGCGACGGAGATGATGCGCGCGATCAAGGGGATCTCTTGCGCCTTTAGACCCACCGGATAGCCGAGCCCATCCCATCGCTCGTGGTGGAGATGAACCCCCGGGATGAGCGGCGCGAGAAATTCGATGGGCTCGAGAATCTCGCGACCGTAAACCGCATGCTTTTGGAAATCCTCGTATTCGGCCGGTGTCAGCTTTCCGGGCTTGTTGAGGTTCATCACGCAGCCGATCTTACCGATATCGTGCATGAGGGCAGCCTGCCTGACGATCTCGATCTCGTCCTCGGGAAGCCCCAGCTTGATGGCGAGGATTTGCGCATAAGCCGCGACTCGCTCCGAATGTCCCGCCGTATAGCGGTCGAGTTTATCGATGGCGCTCGCAAGGCCGCGGATGGTCTGCTGAAATGTCGCTTGAAGGTCTCGGTAGAGGTTGGCGTTCTCGATCGCCGCCGCTGCACGGCCCGCCACAAGGTGGAGGAGCTTCCGCTGTCCTTCATCGAAGCGGCGCGTCTGCGAGAACGTGGCGAGCGCGAAGAAGCCGATCATGTCGCCCTTCACGCGGAGGGGCGTGATCATCAAAGAGCCAATCGGATCGCTTCCCTCGACGCGCTCAATAAAGTCATCGGCCTCCTTCCCGTGAACGAGAAGCGGGCGATCCTCCTCGAGATAAGCCTTGATCGCATCGAGATCGAGGCGCTCGATGCGCTTTGGATTGTCGATATCTTCGCGAACTAAACGCTCACGCTCGACAAGGAGGCCGCTTCCATCATCGAGGAAAACGCTCACGAAGTCGGCTGAGACCTCTTGGAGCGCCGTATCGATGATGGTCCCGACGATCTGATCGAGCGAGAGACTCGCCGCGATGGCCTCGCTCACTTTGAAGAGCGAGAGGGTCTCTTTGAGACGAAGGTTTTCAGCCGCGAGCTTCTGCTTATCGTAGCCGCGGCGGAGCGTGAAGATCACCTCGTCAACCTTGAAGGGCTTGAGGATGTAGTCGTACGCGCCTCGCTTCATCGCATTGATCGCCGTCTCGATCGTTCCGAAGCCCGTCATAATCACGACAACGACGTGAGGCATGCTCTCACGGATCGCCTCGAGGAGCTGGATCCCCCCCATCTT
>JAAZAH010000236.1 GCA_012514415.1 Sandaracinaceae bacterium | reverse complement strand
GTCGTCCGCGGCAGCGTTTCTTGAAGGACGGGGAGGGTCGCTTCGAAGCGAAAGCCGAGTTTGATCTCATCGAGTTCTTCGGGATCGACGCCGCCCTCGATCTTCTTGAGCGTCCTTCCCCCGTGGTCCGGCTCGATCCGCGTGCGCATCGCACGCTCAGCGACACGCAGCGCGATCTGACGCGCGGTCGGATCCTCCTCGGCGTCGGCCCTTGCCAAGACGGCATCGGTGCACGCGCTGAGGAGCGCCTTGAGGGGCGCTTTATGATTCAGGAGGTCGGGCTCCTTGAAGCCGCCGCTTTCGTACCGGCTGATCTCGATATGGTCCCCCGTGCGCACGAGCGCGATCTCCACCGGGAGTTCCGCGAGGGGCAGCAGCCGCTTGCGATGCTTGAGCGCTGCGAGGGAGTTGAGCGCTGCGCTAAGCTCAACTAGATCGGGAAGCGGCCCGCCGGCGTCTTCACCGTAGAGGAGCGCAGCGATGCGCTTTCTGTGAGGGGCGAGCCGGTCCATGTGGAGGGGACCCTTCTGTGGGCCGCGCGGAGGCGAGATCAATTCCATAGAAGACACGCGATCCCGCCTCTAATCGTCGGGATTCACGCGAAGGGTAGGCAGGTCGCCCATGAAAAATCCAAAAAGTGGTGGACTTTTCACCCGAGTGCTCCGCTTTCGTTCCAATCTAAGGCCTTTTGCCCGCTCTTCCCACCTCCGATCGGACAGCCCGATCCATGCCCCCGACGCTGGAGCGTTCTGCCCGAAAAAGCCCGCTTGATTTTTGTTCGACGCGGACGATAATAGAACGCGTTCTAGCTGCTCGCGGCGCCTTCCTCTCGCTCCTTTGCGTGCGATGGCTCGCCGTGTCTGTGGGCGCTAAACTAAACTCTGGCGACGGTAAGATATAGATATGGCCATCGATGAGGAGCTCTTCAAGGAATGCCTTCGGCGTTGGACGAGCGGCGTCACCATTGTGACCTCGCGATCCGGCGATGAGATCCACGGGATGACGGTCTCGGCGTTCAGCAGCGTCTCCGCCGACCCTCCCTTGGTGCTTGTTTGCGCCAACCGAAAGTCCAAGACCCATGCGATGATCGCCGAAAGCGGGATCTTCAACGTGCATGTGCTCGCCGAGGGGCAGCGCGAACTTAGCAACCGCTTTGCATCCACGAAGCTCGAGGGCTCGCGTTTTGATACGGTCAATTATCAGATGGGCCGACTTGGTGCGCCCGTGATCCACGGCGTCTTGGCCGTCCTTGAATGCAAGCTTGTGAGCATGCATGAAGAGGGAAGCCATACAATTTACATCGGTCATGTCGAGCATGCCGAGACGAGCGATGCGGCGCCGCTGGTCTACTATCAAGGCGCCTACCGCGAGCTCAGCCTGAGCTGAACCCAAGCGGCTTTTCGAAAGTGCGCCCCTTCGATCGCATCCCGAAGGCCACTTTGGCCCGGTGCGAATCCGTTCTCCATAGGGCGCGACGCATCGGCCGCGGCGAAGCGAGTCTCCACCCCTGTAGGTGATTTGAGCGCCGCCTCACCGCTTGTGCCGAAAATACCTTATAATCTTCATAATCTTGGATTTGGCTGAATTCGTCGAAGCGTTCTTTCCAGCGCTCCTTTCGGGAGTTTATTTCGCCGGTGCGATCGCTGCGTCGATCCACATTCTGATCCACAAACGGCATACACGAGCCGCGATTGGTTGGCTCGGGCTCGTTTGGCTGTCGCCTCTGCTCGGCGCGCTCTTCTATCTCTTTTTCGGGGTCAATCGCCTTCACCGAAAGGCGGTGATTCTACGGCACGGTCCCGAGGCGCTCGACAACCGTGAGCATCAGGTCTGTGCCACGACCGTCGAGGACGATCCGCGCGTCGCGCACCTGGTGGACTTCGTCCCGATCATGGATAGCCTCACCTCAAACCCACTTCTTGACGGGAACGCGGTGCGCATGCTCGAAGGTGGGGACGACGCCTATCTTGCGATGCTCAAGGCGATCGAAGAGGCCGAACAGTCGATCTTGATGGTGAGCTATATCTTCGATCGGGGGAGGGTCGCCG
>JAAZAH010000022.1 GCA_012514415.1 Sandaracinaceae bacterium | reverse complement strand
TTCATGGAGCCGAGACTCCCGTGATTTAGGGGTTCGCGCAAGCAAGAGGCTCAGCGCGGCGAGGACACACCGAATGCTGAGCCGAACTGGGACGAACGCGAGGCGATCGACTCGACGCTCTAGGCGTCGCCTTTCTTCATCAGGAGGGAGCGGAGCTGCGGCATCTCCACGCGATACTCCGCGCCGCAATAATCGCAGCTCATCTCGACCGGTTCGCCCTCATCGATGAGGCTCATCAATTCGCTTCGATGAAGCGAGAGGAGGCTCGCTTGAATCCGCTCCTCACTGCACGTGCACCCAAAAAAGACCGGTGACTCCGAGAGGAAGGTGAAATCCATCCCGTAGAAAATCTCCTCGATGATCGCTTTGGGATCCCCGTCGGTCTGTCGCGCGATCGCGTCCATATCGGCGAAATCATGTGCGAGTCGCTCCGTCAAGACGGCGAGCCGATCGCGTGCGTCCTTAACCTCAGGGAGGAGCTGGACGAGATAGGCGGTGGCGACCGCGGCCTGTTGATTATCGGAGATGGGAAGCCCCACGCCGATCATCGTGGTGATCTGCTCACTCTGCTCGAAATAGCTCATGAGCGCGCGGTCGATCGTCGCATTTGAGGCGTCGATCAAGCCCTGGTGTTGGTTACCGCGCGGGAGATTTCTCGTCATTTGCAGGATCGCGCCCTCGCCTTGCAGTGTGAACGGGCCGTCTTTTCCTCGTTGGTAGAGGCCGCGCGTCATGCCCGAAGGATGCGAATCTGCGACGATGCTGCCCGTACGGCCCGCCCCGCGGATGATGCATTGAACGCGAAGATCGGGGGCCATCGTCTCACGGTAGAGGAGTGCACCTAAGACGAGCCCGCCGAGGGCGCGATGCGTCTCGGGATCGCCCGCCTGCGCCGCAAAGATCCGGTTGATGGTCTCGGTGCCGCGGACGGCCATGCAGCGAAACGCGCCGTCGTTGGTCATCGCGCGGACGATCTGATCTTGGCTCATTGCTCTCGTCTCCTTCCGTCACGCTCCAAAAACGCTCTGGAACGCGGGGCAGTAAAACATGCGCATCTTCCGCGGCAAATCAAGTCTGCGCGGCGTGGGTCACCGCCTTGACCGCGGAATGAGCGCCTGCGAGGCGAGACATGGGCTTGCGGGGTGTGGGCGCGCCTGCGGAAAACCACGATTCACCCACCCTCTTGGGCTGAGGTTCTTTGAATCGCACCCGAGAATGGGCCGAGAAGGGATGCTCTTTTCACGAACGCGTAAAATCCTCCTAGGGGCAAATCGATGGAGAGCGAGGAGCGACTCGAGATCTGGACGGGCTGGGGCTATGTGCTCGTTTACGGCCTCACCCTCCTCGCGCTCGCAGCATTCGCGATCCTCTGTCCACTTGCGGCGAACTTCACCGTTGGCGTGTTCTGGGGAGTCCTACTCTTCGGGGTCGGTCTGGCTTCCGTTGCGGCGGGCTTTGTCCCTCTCGAGGGCTCCCTTCGCTGGGATTCGATCCTTGTCGGGCTCCTCGCCATCGCCGCAGGCGTGCTCGCGCTGATCGAGCCGCTCACCGCCGCGCTCTCGCTCGTGATCGTCCTCGGAGCCTACCTTTTCGCATCCGGGCTCTTCGGAAGCGTGATGGCCCTACAATCCTCCTACCATCGAGGGCTGCGACTCGTCGTGAGCGTACTCGATGTCGCCTTGGGCACGCTCCTTCTCTTTGTTTTCGAGCCCGAGATCTCTGCGCGATTTCTCGCCTACGCTGTGGCGATCAGCCTGATTGGACGAGGGGCGTTTCTTGTATGGATCGCGATCGTCTTGAGACGCATCGAAAAAGGCGGCTCAGTGGCGCTCTAGATCGCTTCGGCCGAGCTCGATCGGTGTCTGCTTGGGGCTGAAAACCCGAAGGAGCGCAGGAAGGAGAAAGACCGTCGCGATCATGCACGTGGCGACTGTGACGGCGATGAGCTCGCCGAACTGCCGGATGGGGACGAAGGAGCTGAGGAGCATCACGCCGAAGCCGCAGGTGAGCGTGAGGTAAGAGATCACATTCGCACGTCCGGTGCCTCGAGCGGCGCGGAGGAGCGCGCTCGCTGGGGCCTTCCCATCGTTCATCTCCTCACGGAAGCGGGCGAGCACATGGATCGACCCGTCCACGGCCAAGCTGAAGCTAATGGAGAAGATGATGACCGTCGACATATTGAGTGGGATGTCGCGTACGGCCATATAGCCGAGTGTCCCGACGAGCGGGATGAGGTTCGGTGGGATCGACAGCAGGCCAAGCCTCAGGCTGCGGAAGAAGAGCGTGAGGATGACAAAGATGATGAGGATCGCGGCGAGAAGACTTGCGAGGAGATCGAGCACGACCGCGCTCTGAGTCTTCGAGCCCGTGTATGCATCGCCGGTATAGCGAAGCGTGACGGGATATTCGGCGAGCTCGCGCTCGAACTCGGCCTCGACCTTATCGATGAAGCGGATGGCTGCTTCGGCCCCCGCGTCGCGGAACATGAGCTGCATCCGCGCGAGCGTTCGATCCTCGGTCATGAAACGCGCGATGGGGCTTTCTTCGCGTCGCTCGAGGAGACTGACAAGGGCGTTGACCTGAGCTTTCGACCGGAAGGGCTCCTCCCAGAGCGCCGCGTCGTTGGCAAAGAGCGTGAGGCTCTGTCGAAGCATCGCCGGATAGCTCATTGTCCGCAGGATGATCGAATCTTCCTCGGCAAAGGCTTGAACGCGTTCAATCGCGGCGATGAACTCTGGATCGATGAAGAGCTCGGGATCGTCGGTCTCGAAGATCACCTCCATCGGCCGGATGCCGTCGAGTTTTTCCTCGAGTAGACGTGTGGTCACGTAGACCGGATCGTCTTTGTCGAATTGATCGAGAAGCGCATGGTCGACCCGAACACGGAAGGCGAAGAAGGTGCTGACGGCGAGGATGCCGAGCGTGATGAGGAGCACCGGCCAGGGGTTGCGGAGAACCCTTGCCGTGAAAATGACCAAGAACGTCTCGAGCGGTCGGCTTCGCTTCTTTTTCGGATCGGGAAGGGGGGGAGGCTTCGCCGCGATCATCACGGGTGGGACGAAGACGATCGTAATGAGGTAGGCCACCAGCACGCCGATGGCCGCGATGATCCCGAAGTTTCTGAGCATCGCCGTCTTGGCCGCGTAAAGCGAACCGAGACCGACGGATGTGGTGATGTCCGTGAAGAAGAGGGCGCTCGCGAGGATGAAGACCGTATGGAAGCCCGCGAGCTTTTGTGCGCCCCGCCGTGGTAGCTCGTCGCGGTAGCGGATGAGCAAATGGATCGCATCGGTAATGCCGATGATGATCAAAAGTGGCGGGATGATGTTGTTGAGAATGTTCAGCTGCATCCCCGTGATGGCCATCCCGCCAAGGACGATGAGCAACGTGAGCGAAACCGCGATGATGGGGAGGAAGACGCCGAGGACCCAGCGCATGGCGAAATAGAGGAGGGCCATGCAGACGAGGAGCGTCGCAGGGAGGAGAACGAGCTGATCGGTGCGGAGGCGCTCGGCGATCGTATTCCGGACGAAGGGGAGCCCCGCGACACGAACCTCCGTCTCATCGGGCGCCTTGAGCGCGGCGATGGCTTCTTCGACGGAGCGCACGAGGTGGGGCATCTCGCGCCCCTCGACATCGCGCAGAAAGAGGGCGATGGCGACCGCTTGGCTGTCCTCTGAGATCAAGCGGCCGACGAGAAGCGGCGAAGCATCGAGCGCGGCCCGAATCTTCGTTTCGGCGTCCTCGACGAGTCCCTCTTCATTCGTGATGCTTTCAAAGCGGAGCGTCTCTTGGATCCGGGGCCCCATCACCTGAAGGCCACCTTCGAAGCGCTCCGGATCCGCCTCGAAGATATCGACCATCAGGTTGACGGTCTCGGGATCGAAGCTGTCCTCAAGGTCCTCATCCTCAAGGCTGTCGAGATCTTCGAGATCGTCGAGATCAAAATCCTCCTCCTCCGCCGGCTCGAGCGCGGGGTCGATCACGCGCGGGAGGATCATTTCGGTGATGCTCTCGACGCGCTCAACGCCGTCGATCGCTTTCAGCGCCGTGGCGAGTTGGTGCTGATAGAGGAGGTTGGGCTCAGTCAGAACGTCTGCAGCCGTGATGAGCACGAGGAGGATGCGCGAGTTGTCGCCAAACGCCTCGGCGAAGATCTCTTGCGTCTCGATCGCTTCGCTGTCGGAGGCCGAGAGGAGGTTTTCCGGGGCGGGATCGACCTCGATCTTCGGGATCTGAGAGGCGAAGAGTGCCGTGACGGTGAGCGTTCCTACGATGAACAGCGCTCGGTACGTCGTGACGAGGGTCGCGTACCGGCGCAGGAAACGTTCGATGGCGGAGGAGCCCATAAATCTTGCCTTGAGAAAACCGCGATTCGGAGGGACGCGCCCTCGAAGTGAGGGGCGTTCGACCGCTACGGGCGCCGTCTCTCGAATGAGCTCCAGCGTCCGGAAGGGGTCGAAACTTAGTTTGAGCGCGTCCACCGCGCCACAGCCAATGCGGATGCTTGATGGAAAATCGAAAAATATCAAGCTTCCTCGCGCGAGCTCGCTTGACAGCCCGAGAGTTCCGGCTTAAATGCGTGCGCTCAGCAGGAGTTTATCTAGCGTGGCCAATCACGAGTCAGCCGAAAAGCGAATTCGCCAAACCCAAAAGCGCACTGCGCGCAATAGGCATATCCGAAGCACCGTCCGCAGCTCCGTTAAAAAGGTGCGTGCGGCCATCGAGGCCGGGGATGTTGCGGCGGCGAAGGAAGCCTTGCCGGTCGCGGTGCGACGGATCGACATGGCAGTGTCCAAGGGCGTTTACCACCGGAACACCGGCTCGCGCTATATCTCGCGCCTGAGCTCGCAGGTCGCCGCCCTCGGCGAGTGATCCTGCGCTGTTCCGAGGTTCCCGGCTGAGCGATCCGGCCGGGAAGTCGCCTTGGTGCGGCAAGACTCGGTGCGCCAAGAGGTCGACTGAAGAGTCAGACTGAAGGAGCCCCCCTCGCGTGCTGCGAGTGGAGGGCTTTTTTGCGTTTGATTCGTGCGCTTGGCGCTCTCGATCCCGCGCGCTCGATCAGCTTGCTCTTCGCTCGGGCCGAGGCGGGGTAAGGATCGAGAGAAGAAGCGCCATGATGCGATCGGCCGGATCGACGCGTGAGCTCTTGATGAGCCGCTCGGTCTTCGCGATCTCATCAAATGCGTGTTCAAAGAGTCGAAGGTTCCAGCGCCGGGCGGCAGCTCGACCGGCGGGTGCCTTGAACGGGGGAAACCCGGCTCGTTTTGCGGCCTCTTGATCGCTCATCCCCTCGCTGAGCGATTGGCGCATTTTAGCGATCATGCGGAGCTGGCGAGCGATCATCGAAAGAAGGGCGAGCGGGCTTGTGCGATCGCGAAGGAGGCTATCGGCGGCGGTGAGCGCACCGCCCGCATCGCGCATCGAGAGCGAGTCGACAAGCGCCCAGATCGTTTCGACGCGGGCGCGGGTCACGCACTCTTCGACCGCATCAAGTCCGATGGTCTGACCTTCACCGACGTAGAGGCTGAGCCGTTCGATCGCGTCGATCAGAGGACCGAGCTCCTCACCTACGGCGTCGAGAAGGGCGGCGGCGACTTGAGGTGCGAGCGGCGTCTTTTTCGCCTTCGCTTCGGCTTCAAGGAACTTGACGAGGGACGTGCCCTTTAGAGGTTTGGCTTCGTAGAGGAAGCCTTGAGTTTTCGCGATCTTGGCGAGGCGGCTCCTCCCATCCAGCTTTTCGGCAAGCAGGATGAGCGTCGCGCTTGGCGCTGGGGATTCGAGGTAGCGAGCGAGACTCGATTGTTCGGCTGCGTCGAGCTGCTCCGCGTCTCGCACCAGGATGAAGCGCCGCTCGGCCATCATCGGAAGTGTATTGGCGGCGTCGAGGATCGCGCTCGCCCGAAGACCGCGTCCCTCAAACGTATCTTCGTTGAAACCTTCGGGGCTTCCGTCGAGAGTGAGGGCGCGGATCCGCTCGAGCGCACGCGATTTGAGGAGAGCCTCCTCCCCGGCGATGACGTAGACAGGCTGAAGCTCACGCTTCGCGAGCGAGCGCATGAGCATGCTGAACTCTCCGCTCATTTCGTGAAATCGACCTCTCCGCGATGTTGAACGCGGATGCGCTCTCCGGCGAGTTGAATTCGTGTCTTCCCCGCTTCCTGTCCTCGGGTACGAACCGTGAGGTCAAGCTTCATCCCGGGCTGGAATTCGGGGCGCTTGAGCTCGATCGGCTGGATGAAAAGGCTCTGATCGCGATCGCTCACCCGCATGGTCATCGGAGGATCCATATAGCGTCTCCCGCCGTCGGTGAGATCGTAGAAGACGACATCGAATTCCCAATCGCCGAGGGGGCGATCGAATTTCACGATGAGTCGCGCAAGCCAGCTGCGCTCGCTCACGGGCACGTCCGTCACCTCTTGAAGGGTGCGTTTGTGGTGCTTTCTTCCGAATTGGACGTGGCCGTCACGGCCAGGAAGGGTTCTCGGGACGCTCCGCTGGACGACGAAGATCTGAGCCTTGGGGCCCCTTTGGCTTTCGGCGCGCTCGATCGCGCCCATCAGCTCGGGGAGAAAGAAAACGGCAAGCGTGAGAAGGAAGAGGAGACGGCTCAGACTTTTCATGGGCCGGAGCCTACCAAGGCTTCCTCGTTTTTCCTATCGCCGATCGGGGTGAAAGATCGCGCTCGTCAAGCCGCTCTGTGAGCGTGTGATGAAGGATCAGCGCCGACTTTTCGAGCCTTAACCGTCCCGCACCCCGCGCACGGGCGCTCGACGGATGCGAAGTGATTCGTTTCCGAGCCGAAAATTTGGACAGGCTCCCGAGACGATGTACTCCCGAGAACAATTGCTTGCGCCTTAGAGCGGATTTTTGGGTTGCCGGAGGTCGTTGCGGGATGGTGAGAACGGAAGTCGATGGCTGGGCGAAGGGATTGGTCGCGAAGGCCACGCGGCTTGCCCGCCGAAGCACGGGAGCGCCTACAACGGCGCACCTCCTTCTCGCACTCGTTCATGAGCACGGTGAGGCGGCACGACTTCTCTCCCTTTCAGGCGCGACCGAAGGCCGGCTCCGCTCAGCCATGAAGCGCGTGGATGTCGAGCCTTCAGGGACGCTCTCAAGGGTGCTTGAATCCTGTGCGTCGGCTTCTCGGACGGCGCATGCCCCGAGCCCCGAACTTCAGCTCTTTTATGCCCTGATGCGGGAGCCGCGAGGAGCTGCGGCGCAAACGCTCCGCGCCCTGGGCGTGGCTCCTGAGGCTTTCCTCACTCCACCGCATCAAGACACGACTCGAGGCGAGGCGTGGGGGGGGATGCGCCGCGATGCGCCGCGTCCGAATGAGGCGCCTCGTCCGCGACTTTCCGCACGCCCCGAGCGTCTGCCGGGGCAGCCGGTGGTCTCGCGCTATATCGCCCCACTTCGAAAGCACCCTCGTCCCTCGCCCGAGGCCGACGCGCCCACGCAACGGCCCGCTGCGCCTGCTCTCTACCGCCCCGATGAGGAGATCCGGCCCGAGCCCGATCAGGTCGCTCCGCCACGTCCGAAGGATTCCCTCGCGCTCGATCCCGAGCTCACTCCGCTCCTCTTCTCCATCGGACGCAACCTCACGCTCGCCGCGCTCCGTGAAGAGATCGATCCGGTTTACGGTCGTGAGGCCGAGATCGAGAGCATCCTCGACATTCTCGCGCGCCGCCGCTCGAATAACGCGCTACTCGTCGGGCCTGCGGGCGTCGGGAAAACGGCGATTGTCGAAGGGCTTGCGCTCGAGCTTCTTCGAAGGGAAGGCGAAGAGAGCCGGCTCGTCATCGAGGTGAGCGCGGGTTCACTGGTCGCCGGCACCGCAGTGCGAGGCGCACTGTCGAAGCGGATCCAAGCGCTCACCGCCGAGGTCGAGAAGATGGAGGGGCGTGTCATCCTTTTCCTCGATGAGATCCACGCCATCGTCTCTCCTTCGGCGGAAGGTCCGGACGATCTCGCGCATGAACTCAAAGCGGCGCTCGCTCGGGGAAGGCTTCCGTGCATCGGTGCAACAACCGAGGCGGAGTACAAGCGCACCATCGAACGGGATCCGGCGCTTGAACGCCGATTCTCGCGCATCGATGTCGAAGAGCCTTCGCGCGAGGCCACGCGTTCCATCCTCGAGGGCGCCATCGTGGAGTACGAAGCTCACCACGGGCTCAGCTACGATGAAGATGCGCTCGATGCGGCGATCGAGCTTGGGAAGCGCTTCATGAGCGATCGCGTCTTTCCCGATCTCGCGCTCTCGATCCTCGATCTAGCCGGCGCGAGGGCGCGTCGACGAGGCGCCAATGAAGTCGGTCGCGAGGCGGTTGCCGAGGTGATCGCGGAGCAGGCCGGCATTTCGGTCGACCGGCTGATGGTGCGTGATGGCGAACGTCTCCTTCGTCTCGAAGCGAGCCTTGGTCAGCGCGTCGTGGGTCATGAGGAGTGCATTCGAAAGATCGCCGAGGTGCTTCGGAAAGGGGCTGCGGGCTTCGGTGGCGGTCGACCTCTCGGGAGCTTTCTCTTCCTCGGGCCGACTGGCGTCGGAAAGACCGAGATGGCCAAAGCGATCGCCGAGTCGTTCTTTGATGAGCGCGCGTATACGCGGATCGACATGAGCGAGTACTCCGAGCCCCATAGCGTCGCGAGGCTCTTCGGCGCGCCTCCGGGATACATCGGACACGAAGAAGGCGGGCAGCTCACGGAGCCCGTGCGCGCCCGTCCATATCAGCTCATCCTCCTCGATGAGATCGAGAAAGCGCATCCTGAGGTGCTCCTCGCCTTGCTCCCGCTTCTCGATGAGGGGAGGCTCACCGATGGACGGGGGCGACTCGTCGATTTCAAAAATACGATCATCGTGATGACCTCGAACCTTGGCGCTTCGGCAGCACAGCGCGTCGAGAAGCGTTCGATTGGTTTTGGAGCGACTGAAGCGGCGGGTAGGGGCTCGGCGGCGTCCCGTGAAGCAAACGCGGCGAAGGAGCAGGTGCTTCGGGCAGCCGAGCGCGCCCTCCCGCCCGAATTTTGGAACCGGATCGACGAGCCGCTCTATTTTGGAAGCCTCGGGCGCGATGAGGTCGCCGAAATCGCAGAGCGACTCCTCCGCTCGCTCGCCCAAAACCTTCAGCGCGAAAAGGGCATCGAGCTTTGTTGGAGACGGGATGCGATTGACGCCCTCATCGAGCAGGGGGGCTACGACATCGCGCTTGGCGCTCGTCCAATGCGCCGCGTGATCGGGCGCGCGATCGAATCTCCACTTGCGTCTCGCATTCTCGAACGTCGCTATGGACGCGGTGATCGTATCCGCATTCTGGGCGAGGGGGACGAGATCCGCTTTGAGCGCGTGCGCGACGAAGTGGATGAATGAGCTGCGCTCTTTGGGTCAGTCGGTCTGGCTTCGCTCACCGGCGGTTGCCTTCTCAAGGGAATGAAGGAGCTCGCGGTGAGCTTCAGCGCTTAGTCCTGCGTCGCGCGCCGTCCCTAGAATGAGGCGCGCGATCGCGACATAGTCCGCTCGCATCTGTCCATCGAGCGCTTCGAGGTGCGCCTCGATCGTTTGCGTATCCCCCCGAACGATGGGGCCCGTGAGTGCACGAATGGGCCCAAGGACACGGAGGTTGTCCGAGACCGACTCGACAAGCCCCGCGAGGGCGAGGTTGCGCTCGCTCTCTTCGATGCCGAGGGAGTCGAGGAGTGCGGCCGCGCGCGCAGCGAGGGCGACACTGCCGTTGGCGAGGATCGCCGCCGCCGCATGGTACCGTGGCCCCGAAAGTTCACGCACGAGCGGTTGGCCGCCGAGCTGCTCAACAAAGGCGCGCGCCCGTTCGATGGCTTCGGGATCGCCGCGGAGCGTGAAGGTCCGTCCGCGCAGTCGAGGAAGGTTTTCGTGGGAGGCAAATGAGATCAAGGGATGCATCCCCCCTGTGGGGCGCCCACTTGGCAGCGCGTGGCGTGAGGGGAGGGTGCCGGCAACGTGGACGAAGGGGATCGAGCGTTCGTAGAGCGCATCGAGCGCGCGCATCCTCTCGGCGACTGCTCCGTCGGGGATTGCGAGAACGAGGAGTCCGGCATCCTCAGGTGCTTCGTCCTCGCTTCGACCGCATCGAAGCTCTGCGAGCACACCTGCATCTTGAGCGCGTTCAATGAGCGTGCTTCCAAGCTTTCCTCGGCCGTAGATGATGACTCGCAGCTTTCTCATCGAAACTCCCTCGAGGCGAAACTCCTAGCGATAAAGGCCATGCTCGCGGATATAGCGCTCGACGGCGCTCGGGACGAGGTCGTCGAGAGGCTCACCTCGGCGAAGCCTCGCGCGGATGGTCGTCGAATCGATCGAGACGAGGGGGGGGCCATGGACACCCTCCTCTGAATAGCCTTCACGCCCTGCGACAAGCGGAGGGGCGAGCGAGGCGATCTCATCGAAGCGATGCCAGCGATGCGTTTGCTCGAGGATATCGGCGCCGATGACGAGCCGAAACTTTGCGCCGGGGTGCCGAGCTCGGAGCGCCTGGAGCGTACGCAAAGTGCGTGAGACGCCCCCGAGCTCGGCCTCGATGCGGCTCACCTCGGCGCGCTCGAGTTTGCAGAACGCGAGCTCACACATGGCGACGCGATGCTCAAAGCTGGCCGCGGATCTTTTATCGAGCGCATGCGCGTAGACCGGAGCGATGAGCAAACGATCAAGCGCACCTGCCTCGAGGGACCACTCTGCGAGGCGAAGGTGTCCAAAATGGGGCGGATCGAAGCTCCCACCAAAAAAGCCGATGGTGGTCATGATGTGATGGAGAAGCGTGGCCGTTTTCCCTCTGTCGCGGCGTGAGCGAGGAGCGAGCCATCTTGGGAGAAGATCTTTGTCTCGAGGCCGCCGCGCGCATCTCGGAAAAGAATGCCGTACGCACCGGCACCATCTCCTGGGCTTGCGAAAATGCGGCTGCCGAAGGGTTTAGCGAAGGGCTCTTTCGAATCGCCGAAGAGAACCGCGTTCACGTTCGCGATGTCCTCTTCGTCGAGAGAACCCTTTTGGGCCGTGAGGAGAATCAAGCGATCGCCGACAAGCTCGATCGCCTTTTTGGGCGGCTTTGGGAGGGAATACGTCCTTTCGAGAAGACGCGCTTTCCGTCTCGCGGCGAGAAGCTCGTCGATCTGCTCGGCGCTGCCTCCAAGGACCGTTTCGATCAGATCGGGCGGTGCGCAGTTCGAGAGCGACTCGATCAAGCCTTCGCGGAGAAGGAAGACCCGTTCGCAGCAATGATCGCGAAGGCAGCGCTCGATCGAGCCGAGGAGGATGGGCTCGGGATCGGCGGCGCTGATGAAGCCAATCGTTCTCATGCCGATGGAATCTCGACCGTTCGGGAGAGCAGATGTCTTCGCTCAATCGCCGGTCGGCCGAGCGCAAATACGTGCAGGCGCTCGGCGAGGGGGAGCGTATCGGTAAAGCGCGCGCACGCTCGAAGGGCGTTTGTCGCTCCGACCACATCCCCGGTGCTCAAGAGGACGAGCCGGAAGGAGAGCTCATCGAGGCGAAGTCCGAGCGTCTCCACGGGAGGAAAACGGGGGGCACTTCTCGCAAACTCCGCAATGCGGGGATCTTCCCCGGCAATGGCGAGCGATGCCGCGTCGTAGAGCGATCGATCGATCGGATGCTTCGGATACGGGATCGGCGCGGCGGCCGCTTGAAAGACGGCGTTGATGAGCCTCGCGACGCGATCGGGGTCTTCGCGATCCATGAACGCCACCCCGAGGCGCGCGCGGACGATCGCGCTGAGGCAGAGGAACATGAACTCGCGCGTCCCCAGTCCATCGAGAAGCTCGGAGTGGATGACAACGCGCCGACCGTGTGGATCGGCAGCGAAGACGAGTGAAGGAGGATTCGCGCAATGATAGAGCGCGGGGAGAGGGCCGCAGAGTGCTTTAGAAAGTCTCGCTTTAAGCTCGACCGATGCGTCGAAGCCTTCGAGACGAAGGGCGTTCGGGTTGAAGGGGGCGAGCGCGGCGAATGCGGGCTGCGCTGCTTTAAAGAAGGCGAGGTGGGGCGCGTCGATGAGATCGGAAGCGAGCGCTCCTGAAGGCTCAGGGAGGGGGACGATGGTCGGGATGTCTTGCTCCTCGGGTTCGGAGCGGAGCGCGTCGCGGAGAGAGCTGAGCATCTCCGCAGAGCTGCGGAGGCCGAGTGCCCCGACACATGTCGAAAGCGAGCGAAGGATGTAGAGCGCGCGTTTTTCTCGCCGGAGGACCGGAGTCCGTGCCGCCTCGATCGCCCGGTTGAAAAGTGCCCGGGCCTCATCGCGCTCGCCGACGACGAGCTTCAGAGGCGCGAGCAGGCAAAGCGTATCGGGATCATCGGGCTTTAGCGCGAGGGCCTCTTCGAGGGCCGAGATCGAGGCGAGCTTATCACCGCGGAAGCGATCGAAGAGCGAGGCGAGCTCGAGGAGCGATTCATGCCTGAGTTCGTCGTCGAGCTCACCTCCCACAAGCTCTCGGAGGGTCTGGATCGCAGCTTCATTTCGTTCTTTCGCCATAAGAATCCTCGCGCGTCGAAGTTGAATGTGGGGTGAATTGGGATGGTCGAATTCAAGGGCGTCGTAGCGGGCTTCGGCCGCTTGGACGTCGCCCTCTCGAAGCGCACGATCGAGCGCGTCGAGGCCGCGCTTGAGCGCATCGTCAGTTTCATGGACCGTCGGGCTTAACGGAATGGACGCGGCATCGGCTTGGAGCGCATCCGCTTTATCGGGTTCGCCCAGCGTCAGCGCAATGTCCGCTGCACGGAGCAGGCGGGCACGCTTTACACGAGGATGAGCGCTCCTTTGCGCGAGCAAGTCGAGTGTATCGCGGAGGACGCGTGCATCCCTCGTTCCGAACTCGAGCATCTCAAAGAGAGCGAGAGGAGCTCGCTCCCCTTGAGCGAGCGAATGCAGGAGGTCAGGCCTGATGAGCCCGAAGGCTCCACGCAGAGGGAGTTCGAAAAGTGCGCGTTCCAGCTGGACGAGGAGCTCTTCGGGCTCGAGCGCCCCAAGCTGAGCTTGAAGAGCGCGGAGCCAGCACTCCGTATCGTTCTCGGCATCGGCGACGACTTCGAGAAGGCGCGCTGCTCGCAAAGTGGGGAGCTGCGGCGACTCGTCGGATGGTTTTTTGTTCTCGAGGAGCTCGCCGAGAAGGAGCCGCGCTCGCTTTGTCTCCCCCTCCATGAGTTCGATCTCGGCGAGGGCGAGGCGGAGCTCTGGATGGTCGGCGGGAATGAGCCGCTCTTTGCCGAGCTTGAGATCTCCCTCGGCGGCGCGACGCTTTGCCTCGGCAAGCCGGATGAAGGGATCGCTCGATGCAGCATGGCCATTTACGGTGGTTGAGGAATCAAAGAGCGCGTCCGGGATCCAACGACGTGACGCAAGGAGTAGGATCTCGCGAAAGGCGGGCGTCGCGATCGCCTCTCCGTGCGAAAGCTCGCCTCGGATCACACGGCGCAGCGATTCGAAGGGGGAGGTGTTCTCACGCGCCGCGGCCTTTTGAGTGGCCCGTGACGACAGCGGCATCCCGCTTGATTGCGCATCGAGCGCGGCGCAGACGAGGGAGACGTCGTCGGCGCGTTCTTCCTGGCCAAAATCAGAGAGATGTGCGGGGAGATCGACGCTCCTCGGGGAGGTAAGGGCCAGAAGAAAGAGGGCTCCCGTCCGTGCGCCAACGGGCCGGGTCTCCACCTCGCGCAAGATGGAGTGCGCGACCGCCTCTTCATCACGCTTCCAGAACGCGAAGCTTGTCCTCAGCATGGCGAGGCTCGGGTCGCCCCCAAAACGCTCTCCTTGAGCGAGGTGGAACGCAGCCTCGAGGTTGCCGCTTCTCAGCGCCGCCGTGAGGAGGGCGAGTGGATCGCCCGCTTCGTCTTCGCTCGGCTCATCGCGGCGCCCTCCTTTCCGAAGCGGGCTCGCTTTACCGATGATGGAGAGCAGATAGGCAGCGTGCCCCTCCTCCCCAGCTTCGAGGTAGCTCGCCTCTTTGAGCGCGCGCTCCGCGAGAGAGCGATCCCCATCGATCGCCGCGAAGATGGCGAGATCCCGGAGCGCGATCGCCTGTTCGTTCGGGCCCGCGTAGCGGATGAGCCGCCTGAGAGCATCGCGTGCAGCCTGGAGATCGCCTCTCTCGATGGCGAGCTCGGCGCGGAGCCGCTGAGCGCTCACGAGGCTCTCACCCTCGAGCAATGCTTCGCTTAGCGACAGCGCGCCACCGAGCGCGCGGTTCAGGCGAAGGCCCCATTGAATGAGCGCGCTTCGGAGCGGTCCCCCGTCGAGCCGGCTCAGCCAGGCAAGGAGTGATTCTCGCAGCGCTTGAGGATCCTCGAGCCGCCGCGCCGCTCGGATGGCAATGAGGAAGCCTGCTTCGAGAGAAGGATCCCTGGACAGAGCGAAGTCCGCCCACGCCTTGGCCGCGCTATACTGGCCCCCTTCCTCGGCGTGATGCGCGAGTCGGAGTGCGAGCCGCGCCCTCAGCCGATCGGAGTCCGCCGCACGGATTGCGGCGGCGAGTGCTTGCGCGATCTCGTTGGGATCGCCAAGCGTCTCGGCGATGTAGAGTGAGAAGAAGACGGCTCCCGGTTCATTGGGGTGCCTCTCGCGGAGGCTGCGGGCGATCTCCATCGCTTTCGAGCTTTTCCCGAGGGCAGCGGCGAGCTTGATCTCACGAGGGAGGCGTGCGCTCGGATCGGCGAGCTGGGCGAGCTCGGCCGTGAGGCGCTCGATGAGCAGGCTTCGATCGCCCGCAGCCTCCGCGAGCTCGCTGGCTCGGCGAAGGAGCACGGAACTTTCGGGAGCTTCAAGGAGCGCGGATTCGAGTAGTTTTTCATGGCGAGGATCGCCAACGCGTTCAAGGAGCCTCGAGACGATCCCGAGGAGGCGCGCACGATGTCGGCCTTTGACGCGATCGCTGAGTGTCCGCATCCACTCAGCACGCTCGAGTATCGCCGCCGCATCGTCGCCCGAAAGAGGCGAGCGGAAGGAGGGATCGCGTCGCTCGTCGCCGAGAGCGGGCCGCGAGGCAAACCTAGGGATCGCTCTTTCGAGCGGCGCTTCGGCCTTCGCCTCAAAATCGAGCTGGATGTTGGACGGGCCGGATGAAATGGGCGCGTCGAATTCGATGACGAGATCGTCCAAAGACGCTTGAGCGCTCGCCGCTTCGTTGTCGATCCGATCGAGCTTCTCACTCATGGCTCTCGACCCATTGTCCCGCGCCGTAGAGGCGGTGGAAGGCTGCGGCGCGCCTATCGATAAAGAATGAAAAGAGGGCGAGGCCGCGTTCGTTTCCTTCGACCTTCGCGGGCTCGGGGGCACCACCGATCACGAGGCGAAGGGTCTCGTGCAGATCGCCCACGGCGAGGAGACTTGCGCGATCATGCTCGAGCCGGAGGATGCGCAGCACTCGCTCGAGGTCGGCGACCGATCCCGTGCGTTCGAGGGCTGCCTTGAACGCTCGTCTCTCAAGAAAGCCGAGCGAGACGCCCTTGATCGCGCGGCTCGCTGCCTGCTCCCCGCGCGCGATGCGGTGAAGGTCCTCCGCAAACATTGCCAGCTCCTCGAGTTCGAGACCGAGCAGTGACGCGGACCCGCGACGATGGCTGTAGAGTTCGGCGCCGATAGAGAAACGTACGGCACGGCTGAGGGGAGGCTTGACCGAGGCGCCTGCGAAAAACGCCCGGGTCTTTTTGAAGGGGCCGAAGAAGAGGGCGCCTTCATCGGTTCCTCCGCGGTAGAGATCGAGCCCTTCCTCGCCGAAGAGTCGAGCGATGGCGTTGAGTTCATCACGAAGTGCGGAGCGGCTTTCACGCCGGATGCGATCGCTTTGATTGAAGCCGAGCCGTTCGGCGCGTGAACCGCGCTCGAGCGCGGCATCGATGTGAGCGGTTACAGATAAAGCGTGATCGAGCGCATTCTCTTCGGTGCCGCCCTCTACCGCTTGCCGGCGAGGCTCGTGATGCGGCGCAACCGCGAGGGCCCGGATGACGGCGCTCGGTTCGAGCTCTTGGTGGAGGACAAACTGGGTGTATTCATCGCTTTCGTCGAAGCTCTCCGAGCGGACAAAACCAATCGCGCTGAGAGCCTCGGTCACAGCCGCGGCGCGGATGGGATCGGCGACGACGCGCGCATAGTTCGCGACGCTCCGCACGAAGGCCACATCGAGCCGCTTGAGCGGGAAATTCGCGTCGATGAGCTCGGAGATTCGCTCGGCGATGCGCCTCTGCTCGGCTGGGTTGACGGAAAGATGGTGAAGGCCGATCACGGCGTCGATATTTGTGGGCTCTTCGCGGATGGCGTTTCGGTAGAAGCGTTTGGCGATCTCGCTTCCGCCTTGGAGCTGGCTGGCGAGGCTCGCGGCGCGGACGTGGAGGGCGGCGGCTTCGCGCGAACCCACGGTCGCAGCGGCCTCGAGATTCGCCGCCGCCGCGCGTTCATGGTCGCCCGCTCGGAGCGCGAGATGCGAGAGACTCTCGAGCTCCTCCGGCAAAAGTGGCCGAAGCGCTCGGAGCTCCTCGTATGCGAGCAGTGCCTTTGTCACATCGCCTCGCTCACCGAGTAGTTTGGCGAGCCAAGAAAGCGCCTCACCGTTTTTCGATGGATCGCTCTGACGCTGGATCGCTCTTTGAAGGAGCGCGATCGCCTCATCTCGCCGATTCTCGATGATCGCGAGCTCGGCGCTCAGCTCGAGAGCCTCGACTGGGAGAGCCTCGCTCGAGCCGAGTCTTTCGAGCCAGCGGCGGCTCTCCCTGACGTTGCCGTGTTCACGCTCGACAAAGGCGAGTTCGAGCGCCGCAACTTTGTAGAGGGGATGAGCCTCAGGGAGGCCCGAAAGAAGCCTTGAGAGCCGTTCGCGCTGTCCTTCGGGGTCGAGCGCTTCCGCGCGGCGGGAAAGGGCTCGAAATGTATCGGGAGTGAAGGCGCCTCGTTCGGCGCATTCCTCAAAGAGTTCGGACGCACCCTCGGGAGAATCCTCGCTCAGGAGGTAGAGCTCGACGGCTTCGGTGAGAAGAAGATGTGCCCGTCTCCCCCTCGCGAAGCGGGCGAGGGAAAGTGAGGCCGTCGAGGCGAGAGCGAATTCGCCCGCGCGAATGGACGCGACGCGGAGCAGCTCAAGGCTCGAAAGATCGTCCGGTTCGAGAACGATGAGTCGCCGCGCGGCAGAGAGCGCCCCCTCGGCGTCTTGGGCCTCAAGCGCCTCCCAGCCGCTGAGGGCGAGAAGTTCGACGTCCACCTTTGCTCTAGGAGAGAGTGCGAGCTCTAAAAGCATGTGGGCTCGCCGCTTTGCCTGAGGCGAGCGAAGAGTGAGCTCTCTAGCGAGCGCTCTGTCGAGCTCGCTCGCTTCGCGCGCCAAGAAACGATCGAGGTGCAGATCATCGTCGGCGTGACCGTCGAGGATGCTGCTCAAGATTCGGAGGCGGGCCCTCTCATCGTCGCTGAGATCGGGATCGTCGAGCACCGATCGGAAGGACTTCGCGCCCTCAAAAAGAGGCGTCGGGAGCGCGAGGTTCCGGTCGGGGGCGAGGTCCGTGAGCGTAAGGAGCGCGGCATCGCTTTTCTGCGGATCGCCACGGCCTCCGAGTGCGATCTCCAGCGCATGAAGCGCATCCGTGGGCACAAGCGCGGCTTCGGCGTCCTCGTCGTCCATTAGAGCGAGCTCGAGCCGTGCGGAGCGTTCGCCGGGGGCGCCAGATGCAGCGATCTCGCGGAGCGCGCGCTTTCCGAGATCGGGACGCGATGTGAACGCGCTCCGCAGAAGTCCGCCCAAGGCGATCGGCGACTGACGGTTGAGTTCGAACGCGCGGAGATAACGCTCAAGGGCGATGTCCCGCTCTCCTCGGAGTTCGGCCTCGAGGGCGGCGCGGAGAGGATCGTCTTCTCTGGCTTGAGGCGCCTCGGTTGGCTGAGACTGGCGCTTAGCACGTCCGACATCAAGCGATTCGGCGAGCGCAATTCCGAGAGGTGTGAGCGGTGCGCAGGGAGGGAGGGCCTCGAAGATCGACCGCGCGCGATCCTCTTTGCCCAACGCGAGGCTGAGCGCGGCGGCGTTCACCCGCGCGGGGATTGCGAGCTCGGGAGATGCACTCGCAAGACGGATTAAGGCTTCGATTGCGCCGTCGATATCGCCCTTTTTCAGCGAGAGAAGGCGGGCGAGCTCGACGAGCAGGTCAGAGCGTGCTGACTCCAGCAGCGTCGATGCATCGAGCCGGCCCGCGAGCGCTTCTTCGGCAAGGACAGCGACGGTGAGCTCGTCCTCGGGGTGAGCGTCGATGAGCCGCCGGAGAAGAATCCTTCGGGTTTCGGCATCCGGCGGGCTCTCTGCTTCCATACGGATGAGAAGTCGCGCAAGCGCCGGGAGGTATGGAGCCTCGCTGAGAGCCGCCTCCGCGAGCTTTTTTCGTGCACCGCTCGCGTCGTCAAGTTCGTCCTCGAGCACGCTCGACAGGTGCATCAGGAGGCTTGAACGAAGTGCGGGATCCAGTTCGCCCGCGCGGTCAGAGCCGAGGTGAGCTTCGAGCCGCGCCGCTCTCTCCCGGTGCGCACCGCGTAGCTCGAGCGCCCGATCCAAAAGGAGGAGGGCTTCGGTGGTGGGAGCGCGCTCATAGGCTCGCTGGAGGAGGATCGTCGCTCGCTTGATCCTTCCAGCCTGAAGCAGCGCGAAGCCTTCACTCAATTGATCGACCGGATCGCCCGCATCGAGGCCCTTGAGCC
This sequence comes from Sandaracinaceae bacterium, assembly GCA_012514415.1. Taxonomy (GTDB): domain Bacteria; phylum Myxococcota_A; class Polyangia; order Polyangiales; family Houyiibacteriaceae; genus JAAYBZ01. Next base: position 3,506 of record JAAZAH010000022.1, on the reverse strand, counting down.
GCGTATCCACCTCGGTCCGGGAGGACGGCTGCGTGAGCTCAGCGAGCGCGAAACTCTGAACGAAGGGGCTTTGAGGCGCGGCGCGCGATGCATGGAGGAGCGCCATCTCACGCACTTCGGGATCGAGCGATGGATCAGCCGCGGCGCTCAGATAGTGGAGCGCTGCATGAAGACTCTCGCCGAGTTGGTTGCATGCCTTGGCCATCTCGAGCGATCGCTCGGAGCAAGGCGGCAACATGCCTAGCCGCTCGAGACGAAAGAGGGCCGCTCTCTTTCGATCGGAGCAGAGCCGCTCTCGTTCTTCGAGCGCGTTGATGAGCTGGGTGTGATCCTTCCTCGCCCTCGCGATTCGTTCCTTGAGCGCCGCCTTCGCCGGTCCCTCGCTAAGATGTGCGATGGCTCGCTCTGCCTCGGCGAGCTCCGACGAGGGGAGGGCGCGCGCCAAAACGGCAGCGATGAGGAGCCGATATCCGCGCTGGACCCGCTCGGGATCGACTTCGAGTTGAAGCTCAGCTCGGAGGACCTTTTCGATGCCTTTATGCGCCCGGCGATCGGCAAGGATTTGGAGAAGAGCGAGCGGAGGCTGCGAGAGAGACGGAGCTGTCTGATAGGCTTCGACCGCGTCTTGGATCCTAGCCCCCCCATCGAGGAGTGTCGCGCGCTCGAGGAGCAGGAGCGCGCGCTCGACCCCATCGCTTTCTTCGGCGAGCCGCGCGTTCAACGCCTCGAGGCGATCCTTACCCACGATGTCTGCCCTCGTTTGCCTCACAGGGCGCCAAGAATATCAGGAAGTTCGCGCGTTTTGGATTTTGAATTTCACTTCGAACGGCGATCGATCATGTCTGGGAGTGTGCGCTAGCAAACGAAAGTGCGGGTTCGATTCCTTTTCGCCCCGCGGACGTGTTAGCACTTCGAGGGGCGTCAATGGATCCGCCTACTCGAACCCGAAGTCTCGAGAGCCGCTAGGGAGGGATGATTGTTCAAAAAGTCGAAGTCCGAGGCCAATGAGCCGCTCGTCAAGGGTGTCGCTTTTCGGTCCGTGCTCACGGTCGCTGAAGAGATTCTCGGGGCGGAGGAATTTTCGCGCATTTTGATGTCGATGCCGATCGAGGAGCGACACATGCTCCAGTACACCATCGTCAATACGGGATGGTATCCGACCTCGCTCTACCGTTACTTGCTGAAGGTCCTTCACGAAGAGTCCAGCGAGGGCGGCGACGAGCTCATCCGAAAAATCGGAGCCGCATCCATCCGAAGAGATGTCAATGGCGTCTATCGGATGATCTTCAAAGTCTTCTCCCCCGAAACCGTGTTCTCCGTCGCCGGGCGCATGTTCACCTCGTATTATTCACACGGCCGTCTCGAGATCGCTTCCGGTGCGGGCGAAGCGACGGCGACGTACAAAGGCTGCTTCGGATTCGATCGCCTGATGTGGATTGAACTCGCAGGATGCGGTGAAGAATTGATCCTCGCCGCGGGAGGGAAAAAACCAAGGATGGACATCATCCGTGGAGGCGACGGTCCGGATTGCACGATGCGCCTCCGGTGGGAATAGACGCGCCCAAGAGCCGGCGGCGAGGACTGGGCCGTCTTCTCTAGGGCCGCAAACTCAACCGCCGAGCGTCCAGCCGCCGTCGATCACGAGAACGTGCCCCGTGAGGTAGCTCGCTTCATCGGAGGCGAGATAGACCGCACCTCCCGCAATGTCTTCGGGAACACCGACGCGCTTGATTGCCGCTTTCTCTAGGATGCTCTCGCGGATCTCATCATTGTCGACGAGCGCGCTCGCAAAACGCGTCTCGACGATACCTGGGGCGAGAGCGTTCACTCGGATGCCCGTCTGTCCAAGCTCTTTGGCGAGCGTTTTCGTCATCGAGATAAGCGCAGCCTTCGTCATGCCATAGACGCCCTGGAGCGGCGAGGCCATGAGGCCGAGCACGCTCGAGGTGTTGATGATCGAGCCTCCCGCTCTGCGCTCCTGAAGATGCGCAACGACCTCGCGGGTGAGCGTGAACGGGCCCTCGACGTTCACCTCGAAGGTCTTTCGAAACGCCTCGATCGATAGGCCCTGCATGGGGCCAAAATATGGGTTTGTAGCCGCGTTATTGACGAGGATGTCGATCTTACCGTAGCGATCGAGGGTCGATGCGACGAGCGCCTTACAATCGTCGATTTTTCCGACGTGGCACGGGATGCCGGCGGCTTCAAAGCCCGCGCTTTGGATCTCCTCGGCGGCGGCATGAACGCCTTCGGGCTTACGCGAGGCGATGACGACGCTCGCGCCTTCACGTGCGAAGGCTTCGGCGATGGCCTTTCCGATGCCGCGGCTCGAGCCCGTCACAATCGCAACTTTGCCTTCAAGGCGTCCAGTCTTCTTCGTCATCGCCCTATGCACTCCATGGTTCAAATCCTGCCCAATCTGGCGCGGATCGTCAGCATAACGCACGATGCTCCGAAACGGGTCACTTTGATTCGACGCGGTCGCCGGAGGGCGGTATGAGCTCCTAGAGTGAGCATTTTTCTATCGAGTCTTTCCCTCGTCGCCGGACTTCTGGCGCTCGTTTTTGCGGCCGATCGATTCGTGGATGCTGCCGCTGCGCTCGCGCGGGGACTCCGCCTACCGGCGTCGGTCATCGGGCTCACGGTCGTGGGTTTTGGCTCTGCCGCGCCCGAGCTCCTCGTCGCCGGTATCGCCGCGCTCCAAGGAAGTCCTCAGCTTGCCCTCGGGAACGCGCTCGGATCGAATGTCACCAATTTCACTGGCGTACTTGGTGTCGTTGCCCTCGCCTCGCCCCTTCTTATTCCGCGCGAGCTCCTCTTCCGCGATCTCGCGCTTCTCCTAGGCTTCATCGTTTTGGCGGTGGTGCTGATCTTGGATGGCGTCCTCGGAAGAGTCGACGGCGTCGTCCTCCTTGTCGCGCTTGGGCTCTATCTTTACGCAAGCTATCGCCTACCGAGCGGGGAGCGGGGGAGCGATTTAGGCCAAAACTCTCCGTCTCCTTCTCCGGACGATGCCGCTGTCGGTGCGGAGCCGTCAGTCCTTCGCGCTGCAATCTTTACACTGTTAAGTTTGGCGATCCTCATCGGGGGCGCTCATCTTTTAGTGAGCGGTGCGACGTCGATCGCGCGTGCTCTTGGCGTGGGCGAGGTTGTTATCGGGCTCACCATCGTCGCATTCGGAACGAGCCTCCCCGAGCTTACCGCATCCATCGCCGCTGCGCGCGCAGGTCATGGCGGACTCGCCATCGGCAACCTCATCGGCGCCAATATCTACAATGTTCTCGCCGTGCTCGGCGTCCCCGCCGTCATCGCGGGCGTGCGGTCTGAGCCGACGCTGATGGTGCGTGATCTCCCGCTCGTCTTGGGGGCGCTCGCTCTTTTTGGTGGCCTCGCTCTCCTTTCGACGAAGCGGCGGCGGCGGCTTGGGAGGGCCGAAGGGGCGCTCCTCACCGGCGCCTATCTCGCCTACCTCCTCGTCATCGCCTCCTGACGGCGGCCCATCGCCA
>JAAZAH010000235.1 GCA_012514415.1 Sandaracinaceae bacterium | reverse complement strand
GCTTAGCGGGCTCGATGATGTGATGATCGGCGATACGATCGCGGATCCGGCGCAGCCTGAGGCGCTGCCGCGGATCGCGATTGAAGAGCCGACGATCAAAATTCGCTTCTCGATCAATGATTCGCCCATGGCGGGTCTTTCGGGCAAATACGTCACGAGTCGACATCTTCGGGAGCGGCTCGAGCGTGAGGCCGAGCGCAACATCGCGATGCGCGTCGAGCCGACCGACGATATGGAATCCTTCTACGTGTACGGGCGTGGCGAGCTCATGCTCACGATCCTCGCCGAGACGATGCGGCGCGAGGGTTATGAGCTCGCGCTCTCGATGCCCGAAGTCGCGACGAAGGAGATCGACGGCAAGCTCTACGAACCCGTCGAGCTTGTCGTGTGCGACGTGCCCGATGAATTTGTTGGCGCGATCACGACGAAGCTTGGAGAGCGAAAGGGCGTGCTTTCGAACCTCAACTCGCTAGGTTTCGGCCGGACGCGCGTCGAGTTTCGCGTCCCTTCGCGCGGCCTCATCGGCTTTCGCGGCGTTTTCCTGACCGAGACGCGAGGCCAGGGGCTACTCAACACGATCTTTGATGATTGGGCACCGTACGCCGGTCCGATGCTTCGCCGGAAGAACGGCGCGCTCGTCTCGGATCGAAAGGGAGTCGCAACGCCCTATGCGCTTTTCAACCTTCAGCCCCGAGGTGAACTCTTCATCGGCCCTTCCACCGAGGTCTATGAGGGCATGATCGTTGGCGAGCATAGTCGCGAAAACGATCTCGACATCAACGTCACGCGAGAGAAGAAACTGACGAATATACGCGCGGCTGGGAGGGATGAGAACGTAATCCTCGCGCCGCCACGCAAGATCACCCTCGAGGGTGCGCTCGAATGGATCGACGCGGACGAGCTGGTCGAGGTCACGCCGAACGCGATTCGGCTGCGCAAAAAGATCTTAGAATGCAACCGTCGCCCGAAGCGCGTGGTAGGCTGAGCCGATAGCCACCAACCTTGGAACCATGGAGTTGTAGCGGATGCGGCATGTCGTAAAGCACGGGTTGAATCAGGAGCTCGCCAAAAAAGCCACCCTGAAGGCATGGGAGGCTTATCAGGAGCGCTTCGCTGAATACTCGCCGAGCGCCACGTGGGTGAGCGATACGCGCGCTGATGTGAGCTTTCGTGTGAAGGGCGTGACGCTGAAGGGAGCGCTTGAGCTCGAGCCCGGTGGCGTCGGTCTCGAGCTCGAGGTCCCCTTCCTCTTCCGTCCCTTCAAAAAGATCGCGATCTCGAAGATCGAGGAAGAGATCCGCAAGTGGGTGGCGAAAGCGGAGAAGGGCGAGCTCTGAGAGAGCGCTGAGCTAAGGGAGGCGCGTGAGGCCAAGCTCTCGCGCGACCTCGCCCCTTAGCGCACGAAAATCGTGGCGGAACTCGCCGCGCGCGCCGAGCTCGTAAGCGCGGACGGGGATAAGCTCTCTTGAGGCGAGCGCGCGCATCAAGCGATATTCTTCGCGGGGCTCGCGGATGAATTCGAAGGGATTTCGTGCCCCCTCATTTGAGCCTAGCGGTGGATAGCGCGCGTCGTTTTTAGCGCGGATCGCCTCGATGAGCTCCCCGCCGCGGCCGAAGATATAGCGCAAAAAATCGAGACCAAAGGGCGGCACGCTGCTTCGCGCTTCTGGATCTTGAGCTACCCACCGCGCCCAATCGAAGCCGTACATGAAATCGTGTACGTAGCGAAAGCGAATGGGGGAGTGCATCCCGAAGCGCTCCATCAAGGAGCGTGAGAGGGAGACGGCTTCACGGAGCTCTTCGCGATCGTAGCGGGCGAGCTGAGCGGCGATCGCATCAAAATCCCAGAAGAGGTTTCCGGGGAAATGCGTGAGCTGGCTTTCGGCGAGTGAGACGAGGGCGTCCGCGAAAGCCTCGGAGGCGCGCGCTTCGGGCTCCAATGTCGCGCGCAGTTGGCTGAGCGGTGTGGCACGGCGCGGCCGTGGGTCCAGGGATAGAGGTGCGCTCGGACGTCTTTCGATCTTCGCGTCGGCGATGGCAATGCGCTCGTCGAGATCGACAGTGGTCGCGGATCCGCTCATCTTCCCATTGTAGCGAAGGAGCACGGAAGGTGGTGGTACGCATCAGCGTGTCATCGGAGAGGGACGCATTGCGCGTCCATTCGCGAATGGAGAGCCCTCCGTACAAAGGCCTTCTTGAAGGGTTTGCGCGAAGCGACTTCGGTCGGGTGCTCCCGGAATCGCTCGGCGCCTCATTCAAAAAAACGCGGTATACTGAGCGCGTGATCTTCGATGAAACGCTTCTCTATCTGAACCTCGATGAAGCCGCCGCACGCGTCCTCGACGGCGGCGGTGGTTCCCTCAGCTGCGAGCTTGAGCTCGCGCGGCGCATTCGGGCGGCACTCGAGGCGTGCGGTGGAGCAGCGTCGGATTGGGGAAGCGTGAGCTTCGGGGTCGCGCTCGGCGGTCTCCTCCGAGCTAAGGCCTCAGCGCTCGTCGACGAGCTTGAAGAGGCCGAGTTGATCGCGACCATGGAGTGGCTTTCATCGACGCTTCGTTCAAACGCTGGCGACAAGGCCGAGGGGGATGGCGACGCGGCGCTCGTTTCGATGCTGAAGGACGCGCGCGACGTCAACTCGTCCACCCAAGCGATCGAAGCGCTCGCCCGCTATCTCGAGGGCTTCAACGAGCATGAGATCGAGCGCAAATATCTCCTAAGTGCGCTTCCTCCTCGCGTGCGCTGGGCGAAATACGAGACGCTCTCGCAGGGATATCTTCCGGGAGTCAGGCTCCACGAGCGGCTTCGAAAAGTGGATGGTGAGGGCAAAGCACGCTTCTTTCGGACGATCAAAATCGGAAGCGGCGTGAAGCGCGT
>JAAZAH010000234.1 GCA_012514415.1 Sandaracinaceae bacterium | reverse complement strand
CCTTCGCCGTCGCCAATCGTGAGGCTTGACGCCGAAGGTCCGCAAGATAAACCCGTGGCGCTCCTCAGCCGCTCCTCCCGCGCACCATGAATGAGACTGCGTGCGATTTTCGCTGAGTGCTGGTAAGTTCGAAGCATGAGCGCGCCGGCAAGACAACGGCTTCATGTCGATGAGCGAAAATCTCAGCTCCTTGATCTCGCGATCGCTCTTTTTGGCGATCGCAGCTACGAGGAGATCTCGATCGACGAGTTCGCGAAGCGAGGCGGCATCTCGAAGGGCCTTCTTTATCATTATTTTCCCTCGAAGCGCGCGCTCTACGTCGCCGCCGTAAAGCATGCCGCAGAGCGACTTCTCGAAGAGACGAAGGTCGAGCCTACGTCCGATGCAGAGACGGCGCGCCCGGGTCCACACGATGCGCTGCGGCAGGGTCTTGCCGCCTATCTCCGCTATGTCGAGGAACACGCCGCGGCTTACGCCTTCCTGCTTCGAAGCGGCGTCGGGAGCGACGATGAGGTGGCGGCCATTGTGGAAGAGACGCGTTCGCGCTTCGCGTCACGCGTCGGCGAAGGCATCGGGCTCGACAAAGGAGACGCCGAGGGGAGGCTCCTCATCCGTGGATGGATCGGATTTGTCGAGGCGACGAGCCTCGCGTGGGCCGAAGAGCGGAGCATCTCGAGGGAACGCCTCCTTGAGATCACGGCGGGCGCGTTTCTTCTCGGTTATCAGCTCACGAGCGGCGCACATCCCCTCCGAAAATCCACAGCGACCGGCATCTGATGGATCGATGCATTTCAAGCGAAGCGTCTCGACTCCCATGAAGCGCGTCTACACGATGTTTGGCCGCGGTCTCCTCGGAGCTTTCGTTGTTTTTCTCGCGTTTTCCGTCCACGCCGACGATCCGCTACGCGCCCTCCTCGCAGCCAAGACCTCGGAGAGCCTCTCCCTTGGCGGCCCACTCGATGGCTCACTCGAGCGCTCGGTCCCCTTTCCCGATCGCGGCCCGGGCTTTCGAAAGACATCTCGCCGCCCCGAGGCGCGTTATGGAACGGTGGAAGTCGTCCGCGGAGTCGTGCGTGCCGCCATGAAGGTCGAAGCGCTCCTTCCTGGCGGGGAGCTCCTCGTCAACGATCTCAGCCTTGAACGCGGAGGCCCCATCGATCGCCATGAATCGCATCGCGCGGGCCGAGATGTCGACGTCCTCTTCTACCTACTCGACGAGAAAGGGGAGCCAATGCCATCCGTCGCCGCCATCCTCGATCCTCGCGGCGAGGGGGTGGATTTTCGCGATCCGGCCGATCCCTCGGACGATGTAAAGGTAAGGCTCGATGTGGCGCGCACTTTCCGATTCCTCGAAGCGCTCGCCCTCGACGAGGAAGCCCGACTTCAGCGCGTCTTTATCGCCGAGCACCTTCGGACCCTCATCCTCGAGCATGGGAAGAAGGTGGGCGGCGATCCCACGGCGCTCGCGCGGCTCGAGATGATGATGTGTCAGCCAGGGACGCCCCACGACGACCATCTCCATCTGCGTTTTTTTTGTAGCGTCGACGATCTTCGCAAGGGATGTGAAGATGCCGCGCCGATCTATCCGTACCAGCGCGCGTTTCTGCGAGCCGAAGGGCTTCGGCCCAAGCTCAACCGGCCGCGCCCGGATCGTCCGCGCTCGCGGACGGTGAGCGTCGAAGAGGCGCGCGCCGCCGCGGGGCCGCTCCATGAAGATGTCATCGCTTTCCTCGAGCGACGAAATGAGTGGATCCGCCCGCCGAAGACGGGAAGACCTTATTGCCGCTAGCCAGGTGCGATTGGATGCTGACCGGAGCCCCTCGACTGCGAGAGGCGCTTCCCTCGCGCTTCGTCAGGTTGGGAATCAGGGCATAAGCTTGGAGAGGCTCCGGTCGCCTTTTCTGTAAACGGCGAAGTGGAGCCGATTTGAAGGTCCGCAGAGGATGGTCGTGAAAAATCCTAAGTTGATTGAGACGGACGCGGAGTTCGAAGAGCTCCTTGAGAGGCTGCGCCACGCCGAGCGCTTCGCCATCGACACGGAGTTTTCACGAGAAAACACGTACTTTCCATCGCTCGGGCTTGTTCAAATCGCGGTGGATCGCGATGTCACGCTCGTGGACCCGCTCGGGATCGATCTTCGTGCGCTCGGAGAGATCTTTCGGGGTGATACCGAAGCGATCCTCCATGCGGGCACGCAAGATCTCGAGATCTTCGAGCGCGAAATCGGCGCCCTCCCGCGGCGGATCTTCGATACCCAGCTTGCCGCCGCTTTTCTAGGCGATGGGATCGCATCGCTCGGCAAGCTCGTTCAAAAATATCTGAGCGTTCAGCTGGATAAGGGCTCTCAGCTTGCGGATTGGTCGCGGCGACCGCTTCCCCCGCGCGCACTTCAATACGCCGCAAGCGATGTCGCTTATCTTGAAGACCTTCGAGAGATTCTTGTGGAACGTCTAAGCGAGAGAGGGCGGCTCGAATGGGCGCTCGAGGCTTCCGAAGGGGTTCTGAGGAAGGGGTTCGATCTTGCGCCCGCCGAGGAAGCTTGGTGGAAGCTGAAAGGTCGGAGCCGACTTCGCCCGCGCGCCGCTAAAATCGCTCAAACGCTCGCGGCCTCGCGCGAAGCGCGCGCGCGCGCGCTGAACATTCCTCCAAAGCGGGTACTCTCGGATCTGGCGCTCCTCGCGATGGCCGAAAGTCCTCCCGAGGGAATCGATGATCTCGCACATATCCGCGGGCTCGACGGTGGCCGGAGGCGTGGCTCGGGCGCAGAGGAGATCCTCGACTGGGTGAGGCGCGGTCGAGCGCTTCCCGATGATGCGCTCGTTTTGCCGAAAGACCGCCCCGAAGAAGCGCTCCCGAGCGCGCTCATCGCGCTCTGTCAGAGCTGGGCGGCGCAACGGGCGAGCGATGAGTCCATCGATCATTCCCTCCTTGCGACTCGAAGCGACATCGTCGCCTTTCTCAGCACTCCGCGCAGGGGAAAGCTCACGGAGGGCTTTCGCTATGAGCTGCTTGGCAGAGATCTTGAAGCGATCCAAGAAGGACGCGCGGCCATCGCCTTCGAAGGGGAAAAACTCAAGCTCATCCCCGTCGGTTGAAGCGGGCTCGGAGCTCGGTGAGGCGCCGCGAACGCCGCTTTTAAAAGGGAAGCGCGTGCGCCGACGCGATCGTCGACAGAGCCCGCCTCGATTCTCTATGCTCCAACAGCATGGACCCCAACCGCTCGATACGGCCACTCGTCGCGATCGCCTCGATCGCCATCATCGCTTTCGGTCTGCGCCAAGCCTCAGGGATTCTGAACCCCATTCTGCTTGGCGCCTTCGTCGCGGTGGCCACAACGCCCCTTCTCTTTTTTCTCGAGCGAAAGCGTGTCCCCCGCCCCATCGCGCTCATCCTCTCGATCTTCGTCGATCTCTTTGCCCTCCTCTCCATTGCCGCCCTCTTCGCGGGGAACATCCCGGCCATCACCCGGCGCGTCCCCTATTACGTCGAGCGCGTCACGCTACAGCTCGATGGTGTCTTCGATCTTCTCCAAGAGCGCGGGCTCGACACCTCGGCGACCGAGCTTCGAAACCTTCTGAACCCCGAGCTCCTCTTCGGTATCGGAACGGGGTTTCTCCGAGGGCTTGGCGCAACGCTCTCAAATATCTTTGTCATCTTACTCGTCGCGTCCTTCATCTTGGCCGAGGCGCGGGATTTGGCGACGAAGGTGCGGACCGTCACGAGGCAGAGCGAGGACGTCGATCGCCTCACAGCTGGCCTACGCGATATCAACCGCTACCTCGAGATCAAGACGCTGACGAGCGCCCTCACGGGCGTTGCAGCCACGGTTGTCTGCGTCATCTTCGGAGTCGATTTTCCCTTCCTCTGGGGTGGTCTCGCCTTCTTCCTGAACTTCATTCCCAACATTGGATCGATCCTTGCGGCGATCCCGCCGATTTTGCTGGCCCTCATCGATGAGGGCCTTGCGGCAGGGCTCTTCGTCGCCGGGGGCTTCCTCGCCCTCAACTTCATCATTGGAAATATCCTCGAACCCAAATGGATGGGTCGCACGCTTGGCCTTTCGGATTTCGTCGTCCTGCTAAGCCTCGTCGTCTGGGGATGGATTTTCGGACCGATTGGGGCGCTCCTTTCCGCGCCGCTTACCATGCTTGTGAGGCTTGCGATCAGCTGGAGTCCGGAGCTTCGATGGCTGGATGTCTTGATGGGGCGGGTCGAGGACGGCGAGGTCGTCGCGGCCGTGAGCACGCCAAGCGATGGGAGCGATAGCGAAGCCGAAATCAGCGCGGGCTCAAATGATGAAAGCGGCGAAGGCGATCAAACTGCGCACGAGGATCACGAGAAAGACGCCTGAGCGTATCCGAAATGAGCTGATCAATTATTTTGCATAGCTCGACCTAGCCCTATGCGTATCGTTTGCAGGGATTGAGCTGAGAACGCCTTCCTCTCATCTATTTCTGCATAGGTCGAGCAATACCCATGCATAAATGCATATGCTACGGCGGCACGGCATAGCGCCATGATCCGAGCGAGATAGCTGAGGCTCGAAGCGCGAACTCAGCGCGCGGGCGCTGCACCAAGCTGATTCACGCTCCGGGGCGCCTCGGGCTCACGCGCGGCAGCCTCCGCCATCCGCTCGAGGGTCTCGTCGAGGCGGCGCTCAAGGAGGCCGGGCGAGGTCTGATGCGCACGATGCGCCGCTTGCCGCATATAAGGCGAGAGGCGAAGGGGCGCAGGGAGCCGCGGTGTGACGCGCTTTATCGCGACCATACTCGCATCGAAGGCGGCCTGCTCAAGTGCGCCCCAAGGGAAATGATAGCCTTGGCGGATGCGCTCGGGGAGGAAGCCCGCCGTCATAAGCCGGAGCCAGGCGAAGGCCGGCGCGGCCTGCTTATTTGGCGCCGAGAGGACGTATTTTGCGATATCGCGGCTCGCCT